>CAJAYZ010000173.1 GCA_903949225.1 uncultured Planctomycetaceae bacterium | reverse complement strand
GCCTTCCGCATCCATCACGACGAGGATGCCGAGATCTTCATCAACGGCGTCCTCGCCGCGACGGTCCAGGGCTTCGTGACAGAGTATGTCGAGGTGCCGATGCTTGCGGCAGCGCGGGCGGTACTTGAGAGCGGGGAGAATCTCGTCGCCATCCACTGCCGCCAGACCGGCGGCGGGCAGTCGATCGACGTCGGGATCGTGGAGCAGGTGCCGGGGAAGTGAACGGCAAAGAGCCCGTGCTCAATCAGCGAGGAAGGCTGCGAGCGACAGGGGCTTGATTCCCTGGAAACGGGTGAAGTCGCGATCCTCGGTGAGGAGCGTCGTCGCACCGTGCTCCAGGCAGACCGCCGCGATCTGGGCGTCGAAGACGAGGTTGCCACGGACTCCAGACCGGGCGATCACGTCGCGGAGGATCTGCAGGTAGCGGTCCCCCGGCATAAGCAGCCGCGCAGCAGGACTTGCCAGCAGCGATTCGATCGACGCGAAGGCCTCCTCCACGGGTGTCGGTGGATGGAACACCCGGTCGTGGGAAACGACGCGGAGAAACTCGCCGATGCACTGGATCGGCATGGCCCAGGCCTCGCTCCCCTCCGCCAGCCGACGGATCGCCCGGAGGGCGGCCCCATGCTGCGGCGTCTCCTCCCTGTCAGCGTAGAGGAGGATGTTGGTGTCGACGGCGATCATCGCCGGCCTTCCATGACATCCATGAGGCGATCACGATCGGCCACATCGACCGCCGGCGGCGCCGATCCCCGGTGCGTCTTCCAGGCAAGCCGATAGCGCGTGCTGGCCGTCGGCCGGCCGGCAAGCGCGGCGGCGAGCGCGTGCTCCACGAACGCGGTGAGCGTGGTTCCTTTCGCCGCAGCCCGGCGCTTTGCTTCCGTCAGCAGGACATCGTCAAGGTCGAGGGTGGTTCTCATGCATAAATATGTATTCACCACACAGAAGTGTGTCAATGCGTGTTATCCCCGTTGCTCGTGCGGGGCTGCGGCTTGCCGCAGCCATGGTGTGGAGGAGTATCCTGTCGCTGCCCGCCATGGATGGTCCGTGAGCGGCTCCCTTGCCAGCCTGAGGCCACCATGATCCACCGTCGTTTTCCATCAATTCAAGCTGGCCAGTTTTGCCTTGTCGTCGCCATGGTCGCCGGCACGTTCTTCTCGAATGCGATCGCCGTCGGCGACCAGTGGCCGCAGTGGATGGGGCCGAAGCGCGACAACGTCTGGCGCGAAGAGGGGATTGTCGACAAGTTTCCCGCCGGGGGGCCGAAGGTTTTGTGGCGGGCAGCGGTGGCCGGGGGCTACGCCGGTGTGGCCGTCGCAGAGGGCAAAGTGTTCGTCACCGATTTCGTGCCCGGAGGAGAGCTGCCAGGGGACAACTTCGAGCGGAAGACCGCCGCGGGCACCGAGCGAGTGCTCTGCCTCGACGAGGGGACGGGGAAGGAACTCTGGAAGCACGAGATCCCGGTTACCTACACGATCAGCTATCCGGCCGGCCCGCGCTGCACCCCGACCGTCGACGGCGACCGCGTCTACACGCTCGGCGCCGAGGGGAATCTCCTCTGCCTGTCCGTGACCGACGGCCGTGTGATCTGGGCAAAGGATCTGAAGAAGGAGTACGAAACGAAGGCGGCGCTGTGGGGCTGGGCGGGCCATCCGCTCGTCGACGGGAACAGGCTGTTCGTCATCGCCGGCACGGCGAAGGCCCATGTCGTGGCGCTCGACACGCTCACCGGCAAGGAGCTGTGGCGGGCCGGCACCGCCCCCGAGCAGGGCTACTCGCCGCCGACGATCATCGAGGCGGCCGGGGTGCGGCAGTTGGTGCTCATGAAGCCCGACGGAATGTATGCGGTCGCGCCCGACACCGGCGCGATCCTCTGGGAGACTCCCTACAACGCCGACAACGGCTCGATCATCATGGCGCCTTTGAAGGTCGGGGAGCACATCTACGTCGGCGGCTTCCAGGAGAAGAATCTGTGTGTGAAGCTCACGGCCGACAAGCCTGGGGTCGAGGTGGTGTGGCGCAACAAGGCCAAGCATGGCATCTCGGCGGTCAACGTCCAGCCGTTCGTCGACGGCACGATGGTCTACGGCTTCCACGAGAAGGGGGATCTTCGCGGGATCGAGATCCCCAGCGGCGCGGTGAAGTGGTCGAGCCCAGGGCCGTTCGGCGACCGTGCCCCGCCGTCGGCCACGGCCTTCATCACCCGCCACGGAAACCGCTTCTTCCTCTTCGCCGAGACCGGCGACCTCGTGATCGCGACGCTCTCCCCCGCAGGCTACGAGGAGATCGACCGCGCCCATCTCCTCGACACGACGCAGTCGGCATTCGGCCGCGGCGTGGTGTGGTGCCCACCGGCGTATGCCGACCGGAGCGTCTTCATCCGCAACGACAAGGAACTGATCCGCGTGTCGCTGGCCAAGTGACGCCGGCAAGGTCACCGCAGCCGGCATGATTGGTGCGATGTCAAGAGAGGAATCGTGTTTTGGCCCGGGGAAGGGCGCCGGTGACTTAGCCGAGTGGGAGGCAATCGGCTATCGTGTGAGCGACCCTTTGCCCTGCCTGGCCAACCCTGGCCGGAGCGTTCGGCGTTGTCTGGAGTCCGTTCTTCATGGCTTCTCTTCCCGCGGCGTCGACCCACTTCGACGTCCCCACGGCTGTGCGGCCGTACACGATCAACCGGGTCTATTCCGGCACGATCCTCGCCGTCCACCTGTTGGCGCTGCTCGCCTTCTTCCCGCAGTTCTTCTCCTGGATTGGCTTCTGGACGATGGTGGTCGGGATCCATGTCTTCGGGCAGGGGATCACGATCGGCTACCACCGGCTCCTCACGCACCGCAGTTTCAAGACGCCGCCGTGGGTGGAGCATTGCTTCGCCATCCTCGGCATCTGCTGCCTCGAGGATTCGCCCGCCCGCTGGGTGGCGGTGCACCGCATTCATCACGTCCATTCCGACGAGCAGTCCGACCCCCATTCGCCGCTGGTGACGTTTTTCTGGTCGCACTTCGGGTGGCTGATGGTCAACAACCGGGATGCCCAATCGCTCAATGCGATCGCGACCTACGCCAAGGACCTGCTCCGCGATCCGTTCTACATGCGGATCGAGAAGCGCCCCTTGCTGCTGATGTGGATCGGACTGGCGCAGGTGCCTGTCTTCTTCCTCGCCGGTGCCGCGATCGGCTGGATCGGCTGGGGACGCGAGGCCGCCCTGCCGTTGGCGTTGAGCATGGTCGTGTGGGGTGTGTACGTGCGGATCGTGGCGGTGTGGCACATCACCTGGTCGGTGAACTCGCTCTCCCACATGTTCGGCTACCGGAACTACGAGACGGGGGAGGCGAGCCGCAACAACTGGTTCGTCGCCCTCCTCACCGTCGGCGAGGGCTGGCACAACCACCACCACGAGGATCCCTCGTCGGCGAGCGTCCAGCACCGCTGGTGGGAGATCGACATCAGCTTCTACGAGATCCGCCTCCTCGAAGCGCTCGGTCTGGCGTGGGACGTCGTTACGCCACGGCATGTCCGGCGCCGCGTGGCCACGGCGAAGTCGGCCTGAGGCTTCTCCCGGTGCAGCGGGCGAGGGTGGCGCCGTCAGGATCGATCGCCACCCGCACCGCCGGCGTGTTGCCGTAGACCCGCGGATGGAAGGGGGAACGGAGGAAGAGCCGGCCGCTGTGCGGATCGATCTGCACCGAGCGGACGTTGCGGCAGTCGTCGCCCAGGCCGGAGAGATCCCACCGGGCTACGAGCGGGAAGCCGGCGCTGGCGAGATCGAAAAACGATGCTTGCCGCGCCTCGGCCGCGAAGACGGCGAGGCACTGTCCCAGCCTGGCGACGGCGACGGGCGTCCCGGGCACCGGGAGCGTGGCGGCCAAGCGGTTGGTCGCCTTGTCGACGAGGAGCACCTGGTCGGCCCAGGCCTCCGGCACCGCGATCCAAGGGAGCCCCTCGAGATCGAGCATCATCGTCAGGTGGCGACGCGTCTCGGGGAAGGTGCGCTCGATGCCGTGGGTGACGGTGTCGATGCGGGCGATCGTCTCGTTACCGGGGCGGAAGTCGTTGCGTTCGAGGACGAAGAGGTGGCGGCCGGAGGGGATCATCGCCCCTGGAAAGTGGACATCGGGGCGGAGTGGCCGGGCCCACCAGCCGTTCCAGCGGAACACCTTCCGCGAGCCGGTCTCGTTGAACCACATCGCGCTGGCGGAGCCGCCGAACTGCTCGACCTGGAGCCTCCGCGGCATCGTGCGGACGCGCACGCGCAGCCGTGGGGACGGCGCCGCGTCGAACCGCACGGTTGAATGGTAGGTGAGCCAGCCCCGGCGCCGGTCGAAGTGCTTGCCGACCGCGAGGATCGTCCGCGGAGCGTAAGCGTAGAGAAACTCGAGCGTGTGGGGGACCGGAGCGGAGGCGATGACGGCGAGGGTGTCGGGGTCGTAGACATCGATCCGGTAGTCGTCAACCGTGCCGGCGCTGTGCCCTTCCCAGAGGAGACCGGCGTGGAACACCTGCCCGCGATAGACCTCGTGGGGGTCGAGATGGGTGACGGTGCGGACCTCGGGCACGGCGTGGATCAGGGAGTCGAGGGTGGCTGGCACGAACGGCGGCTCCCAGGGAACGGTGAACACCTTCAAAGCCTCCGGCGATGAGGGCGTTGGGGGCGAGGAATCGGTCGGCAGGGGTCAACTGTTTCCGACGTCGTCGGCTCG
>CAJAYZ010000172.1 GCA_903949225.1 uncultured Planctomycetaceae bacterium | reverse complement strand
GCCCGAGGCGAGCTCCAGAAGGGGCTTTTCCAAAAGCCACCAAAGCCCCCAGGCTGCCCGCGCTTACGACACCGCTTTGACGGCGCTTGCGAAGATCGCCAGGCCGGCGCCGAAGGCGTCGCCGTCGAGACGGCCGTTCCAGGAGGGATGCTGGGTGGCGACGAGGAACCGCTCGGGGTGGGGCATGAGGCCGAACACGCGGCCGGTCGGATCGCAGACTCCGGCCACGTCGCCGGCCGAGCCGTTGGGATTCGTGGCCTGCCCACTGGCGTTGGTCGCGTAGCGGAGGACGAGTTGCCCCGCCGCGGCGAGCGCGTCGAGATCGGCGGCAGACCTGGTGACGAAGCGCCCTTCGCCATGGGCCACCGGGAGATCGAAGGGCTGGTCGAGCCCTTGGAGCATCACGCATTTGCCCGGCTTCGCTTCGAGGCGGACCCACTGATCGGTGAACTGCCCCGAGCGGTTGTGGGCAAGCGAGGCCCTCGGCTTGCCGTCAGGATCGGCGACGAGCATCCCCGTCTGCATGAGCACCTGGAAGCCGTTGCAGATCCCGAGCACGAGACCACCGCGGTCGCGGAAGCGGGCGAGGAGATCGCCGAGCCGGGTCTTCAGTTCGAGGGCGAGGATCCGTCCGCTGGCGATGTCGTCGCCGTAGGAGAAGCCGCCGGGGATGCAGAGGATCTGGTAGTCGTCGGCAAGCGACGGCTTCTCTGCCAGGGCGTGGACATGAACCCGCTTGGCAATCGCCCCGGCCCGCTCGAAGGCGTGGACGGTCTCATGATCGCAGTTCGTGCCCGGGGCACGGAGGACGAGAACACGGGGGGAGAGCATGCTGGAATCCCTGGCGACGAGGCGATCGGGAACGGGTCAAAACGGGTGATGGAAACGCTACGAAAGGGAGGCGGCTCTCAGGGGAGCGCCGCAGGGGTCATGTCGAGGCCTGATGCGACCGCCAGGCACGGGCCAGACGGTCGATCGCCACGGATTCGTCCGCGCCGAAGCAGCCGGTGATCGTGACTTCGGGGGCCGTGACAACCTCCCCCACCCACGCCCAGGGGATGCCCTCGAGCCATTCCCCCATCCGGCCGGCTGATGCGGCGTCGACTTCGCAGACGAACCGACAGGGGGATTCTGCAAAGGCGATCGTGAGATCGGCATGCCGTCTCTGACCCCCTTCGAGGAGCGTCGGCACCTTGCCGAGATCGATCGTCGCCCCGAGCTGGCCGCCGATGGCCATCTCCGCCACCGCAGCGAGAAGACCACCATCGGAGACGTCGTGGCAGGCGAGGATTCCCCCGTCGCGGATCGCGCCGGCGAGATGCCGGAAGGTCTTCCGGCACGACGGCGCGTGGATCGTCGGCACGGCGCCACCGGTGACGACGCCGAGCGCTTCGAGTTGGCTCCCGGCGAGGTCGTCCCGAGTGAGGCCGATCACCGCCAGCCGACTGCCCGGTCGCTTCAGGTCGGGGGTGACCACGCGGCGGACGTCGTCGACCTGCCCCATCGCCGTCGCCAGGAGCGTCGGCGGGATCGACAGCTCCCGCGGCTTGCCCGCGGCATCGGTCCAGGCAAAGACGTTGTTGAGGCTGTCCTTGCCGGAGACGAACGGCGCGCCGAGATCGACGGCGACGTCGTGACAGGCCCGGCAGGCTTCGACGAGCGTGCCGAGCGATTCCGGCCGCCGCGTGTCGCCCCAGCAGAAGTTGTCGAGCAGCGCGATGCGGTCAGGATCGGCGCCGGCGGCGACGACGTTCGCCACCGCCTCGATGATTCCACCGGCGGCCATCTGCCAGGGATCGAGCGGACCAATCCTGTGGCGAAGGCCCACGCCAAGGGCGATGCCACGGTCGCGGCCGAGCACGCCGCGGACGACCGTAGCATCAGCGGGGCCCTCCCCGGGGCCGAGGAGCGGCTTGACGACGCTGCACCCCTGCACTTCATGGTCGTACTGGCGGATGATCCATTCCTTGCTCGCCACGTCGGGGGCGGCGAGGATCTCGAGGAGCGTAGCGCCCAGCGACGGTGTCGACGGGCTCCAGGCGGGCGCGGTCGCGGGGAGCGGCACGTATCGCGACTGGAGTCGCTGGCGGGGGCGGCCTTCGTGGAGGAAGTGGCAATCGAGTGCGCCGGCAACCCTCCCCGCCCACTTGAGCTCGATCCGGCCGTCGCCTGTGAACGTCCCGATCGCTGTCGCCTCAACCCCTTCGTCGACGGCGATTCGGGCGAGCTTCTCCCAGTCGGCCGGGGCGACGGCGAGCACCATCCGCTCCTGGGCCTCGGAGATCCACACCTCCGTCGCCGAAAGGCCCTCGTATTTCAGCGGCACCTTGTCGAGGTCGACGGTCGCTCCGAGGCTCGCCCCCATCTCGCCGACGGCGCTGGAGAGGCCACCGGCCCCGCAATCGGTGATGGCGTGAAACAGGCGCTGGCGCGAGGCTTCGAGGATGAACTCCACGAGCACCTTCTCGTTGATCGCGTGACCGATCTGCACCGACCCGCCCGACTGCGATTCGCTGTCGCTGGTCAGCTCGATGCTCGAGAAGGTAGCGCCATGGATTCCGTCGCGCCCCGTGCGGCCACCGGCCACGACGACCAGATCCCCTTTTCGGACCTCCCCTTGGGCGGAGTTGCGCGGCATGATCCCCACCGTTCCGCAGAACACCAGCGGATTGCAGAGATAGCCGGGATGGAAGGCGACGGCGCCGGCGATCGTGGGGATCCCCATTCGGTTGCCGTAGTCGCGAACGCCGGCCACGACCCCCGCGAGGAGCCGTTGGGGCGGGATCACCCCCGGCGGCAGGTCGGCGGCCGGCGTGTCAGGGGCTGCGACGCAGAAAACGTCGAGGTTGGCGATCGGCTTTGCGCCGAGGCCGGTGCCGAGGACGTCGCGGATCACCCCGCCGAGGCCGGTGGCGGCACCGCCGTACGGCTCGATTGCCGAGGGGTGGTTGTGGGTCTCGACCTTGATGCAGATGTCGTGATCGCCGTCGAAGCGGACGACGCCGGAGTTGTCGCGGAACACGCTCACGCACCAGTCGCCCCGGCCGAGCGCCTCACGGACTTCCCGCGTCGCGGCAAACACCGTCTCCTTGAGAAGGTTGTCGTAGCGGACGGCGCCGGCGGGCCCCTCGTGGTCGATCGGGCTGCCGAGGGTCTTGTGGCAGCAGTGCTCGCTCCACGTCTGGGCGATCGTCTCGAGCTCGATCTCGAGCGGCGCCCGGCCGAGGGAGGCAAAATGATCGCGCACGGCAGAAAGCTCGAGGGGGGACAGCGCCAGGCAACGCTCGCGGCTGAGCTTCGCAAGCGCACCCTCGTCGAGCCCTTCAAGCGGCACCTCGGCCTCCGTGAACGCCCACGGCCGTCCACCGGAAAGAGCCCGCAGGGGGAGGGGGCCGACGACGACATCGTGGATCGCGTCGCTCGCCAGCAGCTTCCACGCCAGCCGTTCGGCATCGGCCCGGGGGAGCTCCGGGAGCCAGTATTTCTTCACGCTCCGCACGGCCACTGCCTCGAGCCCCAACAGCCGCATTGCCTCGAGCACGCTCTGGGCGGCGGGGTCGGTGACGCCCGGCTTGGGGAGGACATGGAGGGGAAAAGGAAGCGTTGCGGCGGGGGGCGTGCCGGCAGCATCGGGGGCCGACGACGCGCCGCCTGTGAGCTCGAGGATCGTGAACTGCTCCGTCACCGGATCGGCCAGCAGCGACGCGGCAACGCGCTCGAGATCGCTCCTCGACAGCTCCCCTTCGATGAGCCATGCGGTGACGGCGCGTGCCGACGTGCACGTGGCGATGCCGAGGTCGGCAGCGCCCTTCACCACAGCGCGGGCGGCATGGTCGTTGGCGGAATCAGCGGAGAGGACGTCAACTTCCCACAGCATCACGGCGTTCCTTGGCCCGTTGAAGAAGATCGAGGAGAGTCTTGCGATCGCCGGCTTCGAGCGCCTCGATGAGGCGGTCGGAGATCCGGCGGACCCGGGTCAGCGCCCGGGCGACCTCGGCGGCGTTGTCGAGAAGGATGTCGGCCCACAGGGCCGGATCTCCGGCGGCGATCCGTGTGCTGTCGCGCCAGCCACCGGCCGTGAAGCGGGTGACGTCTGCCGGCGTCGCCGCCGCGAGGGCCGCGGCGATGAGGTGCGGGGCGTGGCTCGTGGCGGCGAGGATCCGGTCGTGGACCTTCGGCGGCATCAGAAACACCGTCGAGCCGAGGGCCGACCAAAACTCTGCCACCTGGGAGGCGTCGCTCTCCGGGGTCCCCTTGGCAGGCGTGACGACAGTCAGGCGTCCTTCGAACAGGCCGGCGTCGGCGGCGACGGGGCCACGGCGGTGGCTGCCGGCGATCGGATGAGCCCCGACAAACCGGCAGCGGCGGCTCTTCCGGCGCCGCTCCCAGCGGGCCACGATCGAGCCCTTCGTGCTCCCGGCATCGGTGAGGAGCGTGCCCGGACGGGCGGCTTCGTCGATTCGATCGAGGAGGGGGCCGATCGACGACACGGCAGAGGCGACGACGACCAGATCTGCCTGGGCGACTCCGGCGGCGAGGTCGGTCGTCGTCTCGTCGACGATCCCGCGCTGCTGCGCTTCGGCCAGCGAAGCGGGGGTGCGGCCGACGCCGATGACGTGGCCGACGAGGCGGCGGGCCTTGAGGGCCAAGCCAACCGACCCACCGATCAGTCCCACTCCCACGATCGCGACGCTCGGCCACGGCGGGGATGACTGCCTGGAGGCCTTCATGAGCGATGGCGTCAGGGGGCTTTCGGGCGGCGGGATGGACCAGGGCGGCGGAACGGGAGTCGGCATGCCCCGGCGGGCGTTTTCTACCAGATGGCGAGGCGATGTGTTAGGGTCGGGCCCAGAGGGGGCATGATGGGCGCTTTCGTGCCTGGACTTGATCTCCCGGAGGGCGTCTTCCAAGGGCAAGGGGCCACGGTGTTCACGACCCAGATGCCGACGAAACTGCTGGCCGGAATCCTCGGCCGGATGGCGATGTCGCTCGCTGCCGGGGTCGGGGTGCGGAGGGCGTGGAAGGGGGAGGTGGAACGCGTGCCGAGGCGCTGGCGCGGCGCCATGGAAAGCGTTGGCAGGGCCCTCGATCAAGGGGAGAGCTTAGCGGCGGCGATGGCTCGGGCGGACGACGCTTTTCCGCCGTTGATCCGCGCGATGGTTGCCGTTGGCGATCGCACCGGGCACGAGGCAGAGACGCTCCGCGAGCTCTCCGCCATCCTCGAGCACGCGGTG
>CAJAYZ010000171.1 GCA_903949225.1 uncultured Planctomycetaceae bacterium | reverse complement strand
CGGCGGAGCGACGCCACCCACCCCAGCGCCGTCGCCAGGATCATCGCCGTGGCGACAAGCCCCGCCAGGAGCCGGGCCGGGGTCCACCACGATGGGGTCTTGAGGATGCGGAGATCGCCGGCCGAACGGACCATGAGTCGGATGCGCTCTGGAGCCCATCCTGCCGGTGACTCAAGCGACGCGCCCCAATCGATCGCCGCCACCCCTGTCACCTCGAGCAACGTCCCGGGAGCCAGCGATTCAAAAGCGGCAAACGACGCTTCATCCGCCTCGACATTGACGATCGTCCCCGCCGAGCGGAGCACGAACACCCCACCGGCGACCGTCGGTTGGGCCTGGATGAGCTGGCCCTTGGTGCGAACAAGGCAGCCTTCAAAATCGCCCGGCCCGGCCTGAATGTCGCCAGCGGCGGCGGCAGCGTTGACCCGGAGAATCGATTCCGGGGTCACGGCCAACGGCTGCGGGTCCCCGCCATGGCCGCGCTTCCGCACTGCGGCACTGCGGATCGAGGCGACGTGCCCCGAGCGATCGATGAATCCCGCCACCTCGACCTGATCGCCGGGGAAAAACTGCTCGTCAACCCCCTTCGCTTCGGCCCCGATCCGCACCGTTGCCCCGTGGTGGCCATTCTGAAGGTGGAGCAGGCGGCCGGGCACCGCGTGGATGACCGTCCCAAAGGTCTGGATGCGGTGCCCGCCCACGAAGGAAGGCCGAAAGCTGCCGATCGATTCCAGCGGCACAGCCGTATGCGTGAATGCGACGCTCCCCGACACGACCGCGAACCACTCGGGCCGTTCAACGCACACCGACGGCCGCAGCATCTCGCCCCGCGTGTTGCTCACCGTCTTCACCGGCCCCGCGACGACCACGACCGCATCGACGAGCCCCTGGAGATCGGGGCCCGGCACGCCCGCCGCAACGACCGCGGCAGGAATCTCGGCCGTGAACAGCCGTCCGGCTGTCTCCAACTCCAAAAGCACGCGATCCCCGTCGTGCCACGCCTGCTGCACGATCCCTTCGACCTCGACGAGGCGGCCATGTTCGCTCCCGGCGAGAAAAGCCTCGGGATCACAGCGCCTCGGTGGGGGAAGCGAGCGCTGGCCGTGGCTCACGAGACGGAAAGCACTCACGATCGGGGCAAACTCACCCGGCCCGATGAGGCCCGTGATCTCAACGTCGTCGCCGACCGCGACCGCTTCGGCGGATTCGGTTCCTCCAGCTCCGAGATCGACGACGACTCCGCCGCTGTCGTCCTCCACGATCAGCTCGTGAAGGACGAGATCGACATGAATCACCGTTCCCCGCACCGTCACCTCCGGCCGCGTCGCAAGCGCCGCCGGGGCGAGTGCCGTCACCCTGGCAATCGGCTCGACCTCGGCCGCAAGGGCCGTCGCGAGGAATACCGCCACGGCCTGGATGAATGGGAAGACAATCATCGGCTCATTATGGCCCGCCGCCCGTCCCCATGAGGGCACGCCCCGCCCTCGCGGGGATCGGGATCACATCTGCTGCAAGAGTCAATTGGCCGATCCGCCAATCCCGCCATCAAAACCGAGCGTTTTGAATCGATTTTTTGCCGTCTTTCACCCTCTTTGGGGGCGTTGAAAAGCGTCTGGGCGCAATTACTGTCGGCCCGTGATTGGAAGCAGGGTGTTCTGCTTCCAACCGCAGCAGGCTCGCAGAGCACGCAACCCAGAAACTTTCCCCCGAGGAGCAAGCACGAGCATGAGACGGGTCATGGTGATGACGGTGTTGGCGGCAGCGATCGTGGCCACCGGAGCGACCGAGTCGGAGGCAGCCGGGCTCTTCAATCGCGGTCGGAGCGGCGGGATTCTTGCCCGCCTCAACAAGCCGTTGGTCCCGGCGCAGCCCGGACTGCCGACGGTGAGCCCGCTGGGGCTGATCTCGCCCCGCTTGAGCAATGCCGTGCTCATCTTCCAGAAGGGTGGCTTCGCCACTCCGGCCGGCCGATTGGCTGCCCTCGGCGTCGTGTCGCCACGGATCAGCCCTGCGGTGGCCCTCGTCCGCACGCCGCCGGTCACTCCCCAGGCCCGGCTGAGCTACGGCCTCTCGATTCTCTCGCCCCGCGTGGCCACCCTGCTCGGATTCTTCCGCGCGGCCCGGACGCTTCCGACCGGCTTCGGCATTCGCTAATTTCCGATTCGAGGCACGCACTCCGCCCCGCCATGAGAAACCCTCCCGGATGCTCACGTATCCGGGAGGGGCGTGCGGCCAGGTTTGTTCGCGGCGACCCTGTCGGGCCGCCCAAGGATCATGCAAGCCGTGGCATTACGGAAGCGGCCAAGCGCGATAATAGCCCCTGCCTCACCCCTCCCTGATCACGACAGCCACTGCAGTCGGCTCACGAAGGCCACGGGGTCCATGTCCTGGCTGCGCAACTCGAGGACATAGCGGCGCCCCTTGACGACGCTCACCTTCCCTGAGTTCGTGGATTCGCTGCGCGGCCGGAGTTCCAGAAGCGAGCGCGATGCGGCGGCATCCTCGATTTCGAGCTCCGCGTAGCGGCCCGAAGCGTCCTTGGCAACGCTCACGGCAAGGCCACCACTGGCTGCGGCCGTGAACGCGAAGTATTGCTTGTCGCCCCGGCGCCCCGAAGTGCCGACGATCGTGGCGCTGCCGTCAGCAGCAAACCTGATCGCGCCGACCGAGGCCTTGGCAGCGCCGGCCGTCACGGAAACTTTTCCGCCGCTGGGAAGATTGTCGCCGGCATCCTCCACTTTTTCGTCGAGGAGCCGCTCTTCGTCGAAGTTGTCGTCGTTCCCGCTGCCGCCGTGGATCCTGTCATCCCCGTCGTTGCCGTCGAGCTGATCGTCGCCGGTCTCGCCATAGAGCGTGTCGTTGCCGAATCCACCGACGAGCTGGTCGTTCCCGATCCCTCCGTGGAGGATATCGTTACCAGAGCCACCGTCGACGAGATCATTGCCGCTGCCACCGTACTGGAGATCATCCCCCGCCTCACCATCGACGTTGTCATCGCCAGCGCCGCCGTCGAGCCAGTCGTTGCCGGGGCCGGCGAGGAGATGATCTATCCCATCGCCACCGAGCAGTCGGTCGTCTCCGTCGTCGCCATCGAGGACATCGATATCGGGACCCGCATCGAGCGTGTCGTTGCCGGCACCGCCCCAGAGCTTGTCGTCACCCTGGTTGCCGACGATTCTGTCGTCGCCGAGGCTGCCGTAGAGCTGATCATCTCCCTTGCCGCCACCGACGTAATCGTTGCCTTCGCCGCCGTCGAGGAGGTCCCCCGCGTCGCCGCCACTGAGGTGGTCGTCGCCAACGCCGCCGAGAAGCGTGTCGATCCCGGGGCCGCCCCCTGCCGTGTCTCTCCCCTCCCCACCCTCGATCCAGTCATCCCCCGCTCCGCCGGTGAGAGTGTCATCACCGGAACGACCAAACAGCTTGTCGTTTCCGTCGCCCCCCAGAAGCTTGTCCCCGGCGTCGCCACCGGTGAGGACATCCGACCCTTTGCCACCGTCGGCAACGCTTGCAACGGCCGAATCGTTCGTGAAGGAGTCGTCGCCTCCGAGGCCGGAGAAGTTGATCGTCTTCACGGTGCGCACGTCGAAGGCACGCGACCAGCCGACCGTTGGCGTCTTCAAGTCGGCGACGATCATCGTCCCCTGCATCGAGATCGCGGCCGTATCGTTCCGCTCCGAACCCACGAGTGAGAGGATTCCGCGCCGGGCATCGAACGTGATTCCCGCCGCCATCACGATCCGTCCCTCGAGCGACTCAACCCGCAGCCGGGATTCAACGCGGGAGCGTGCTTTGCAGCTGAGGCGGGGGGAAACCGCCCGACGGTTGAACAGGCCCATGTGCAATGCTCCTTCCCTGCGAGCAGTTCGCGAGGGGGTGATGAACGGAAGTCTTTACTCAAGCCGAGATTCTTCCGCAGCATATCGGTGAACATCCCCAACACGAAACGCACATCCCCTTGCTTTGTCACAAGGGTCTGCGACATGGCGAGCGCGATGGACTTCCTGTCGAAACCGTTACCAGTCACCCGAGCAATTCCTTGAGGAATCGTCAGGCACTCTCTCGGCAAGTACTGCATCGGATCGCTCATTCGAAGTCATCCGCCCAGCTGTCTGTCCGTTAACTTTCGCGCAGCGATCCCTTACAGAACGGTCACGTTAATCACGGCAACGTTATCTTTCCGCGCGCTCACGTCTCCTGAACTTGAATTGCCTTCAGGATCGGCTCGACTCCGTCGCTTGGTGTCTACAACATGAGTTGACAAGCGACGTGGGCTTCGAGCCGGCAACGCTTCTCGGTGCGATTTCTTTGCCTGCGCCTCGCGTGCGAAACGCATCACTCGCATCGACTGAGCCT
>CAJAYZ010000170.1 GCA_903949225.1 uncultured Planctomycetaceae bacterium | reverse complement strand
GCACCACCCAGCCGGCTGCCTGCCGAAAAATCCTTTGGGCTGACGCTCAGGCCTTTGCCTCGTCGAGCGCTTGCTGGAGGCGCGGCTTCTGCTGCACTCCCATGAACTGCTGAACGAGTTTTCCGCCCTTGAAGATCATCAGGGCGGGAATGCTCGAGACGTTGTAGGCCATGGCTGTCTCGCCATTCTCGTCGACGTTCACCTTGCCGATCTTGAACGTCCCCAGGTTCTCCTTGGCGAGTTCCTCGATCGTGGGGCCGATCATCCGGCAGGGGCCGCACCATGGGGCCCAAAAATCGACCAGCACCGGCACTTCCGAATCGAGCACTTCACGCTGGAAGTTCTCGTCGGTGAACTCTAGGGCATGTCCTGCCATCGCAAACGGCTCCTTCATTTCGGCGGGGACTGACGTCATGATGTCGTCACGGCCACTCAAGGCCCGAGACACCTTCTGACGCAGTATACCGGCACCCCACCGGGGACAATGTCTTGGTCGCATCCGATCGAAACCCGGCCCATCGAATCTCGCTCCAGGGGGCATGGGAGCCCTCGGGGGCCATAGCGCGCGTCTGGGCCCGGTCGTTCGGTCGCCCCGCCGATCTCCCGGCCGGGGAGCGCGTCGAGCTCGTCATCGTCGCCCCGTGGCGGATCCTGGAGTCGGTGACCCTCAACGGCCGATCGGTTCCCTGGCGGAGCGAATCGGCCGACGCGGCGGGGATGTTTCTCGGGCGAAACGACGTCACGGCGGAGCTGGCCGCGAGAAACGAACTCCGGCTCCACGCCGATATCGGGGCTGTCGAAGCGGAGGCGACGAGCAGTCGCCGTGGCCCTCTCCCTGACACCGTGGCGAGGGTGTGGCTCGAGATCCACGGGGCGTTCCCTGCGGATCATCCCGGATCGCAGGCTTGACCGCAGGCCGGGCGATCGGTACGACACGGCACGAGGGCCGATCGCCTTGGCGCCGCGGGACGACTCCCCGGCCGGCGTTCGAGCCTGACCGCAGCAGGAGTTTCCCTGATGTCCGTGATCCGAGTCGGTTCCAACAGCAAGTATGCCGACGGGTGGAGCAATGTCTTCGGCAGTTCGAAGGCCTCCTCCGGCAAAACTGCCGCAAAGGCTTCCACGAAGTCCGGCAAGAAGGGGACGAAGAAAGCAGTCAAGAAAAAGGCTGCCGTCGACAAGAAGAAGCGCTGAAGGTTGCCGGCCTTCGGCAGTGACTGATGCCAGGAGGCGTTTCGGCTTTGCCACGGTTCCCCGCCGGCGAGAGACCGGCGGGGCTTGGAACAGACGGAATCTGGCCCGCCCCGCCTGACGGATCAACCGTCGGACGGTCTTCCCAGGGCCCGCGCCCGATCCGCGGCCGCGACGACCGCATCGATGAGGGCCCCGCGGACGGCACGCTGTTCGAGGACGGCCAGCCCTGCAATCGTCGTGCCCCCGGGGCTGGCGACACGGTCCTTGATCTGGGCCGGATGCTCGCCGGTCTGTTCGATGAGGGCTGCAGTGCCGGCGACGGTCTGGATGGCGAGAGCCTGGGCCAGCCCCCGCGGCAGCCCCGCCTTCACGCCGCCGTCGGCCAGGGCTTCGGTGAGCAGGGCCACGAATCCAGGGCCGGATCCCGACAGTCCGGTGACGGCATCGAGGAGGTGTTCTTCGACGTCGTGCACGCTCCCCACGGCGGTGAGCAGCGCCGTGGTGCTCGCGGCGGCCGACGCCGACACCTCGGGCGCTCGGCAGATGACCGATACCCCCTTCCCCACCAGGCAGGGCGTGTTGGGCATCACCCGGATGATTCTCGCCGTGCCGAACCATTCGGCGAGCCTAGCCACCGGGACGCCGGCCACGATCGAGACAACGGTGGCTCTCGAATCGAGGGCGGCAGCGCATTCACGGGCCGCCCCAGCGGCCTGCTGCGGCTTGACGGCGAGGAACACGAGGGCCGCCCCCTTCACCGCCTCGGCCGAGGATGACGCGAAGCGGATCCCCGGAACCCGCTGGCTGAGTCGCGCGCAGGCGGCAGGCACCGGATCATGGACGGTGATCGCCGAGGCGGAGACCAGGCCGGCGCGGCAGAAGCCCTCCGCCAGCGCCAGCGCCATCTGTCCGCCCCCCACCATCGCGATCGGGCCGATCGGCGGATGTTTTTCAGTCGGGATGCTCATCGGCTTCCCTCCGCAGTCCCGGCCGGCGGCACGGCGGGGAGATCGCGCTCGATCGCGTCGAGATCCGGGCGCGACACCCACAGCTGGCTGGCCGAGCGTTCCCCATCGCGGCTGGCGGTCCACATCAGGAGCGTTCCGTCGGGGGAGAAGACCGGGAGGACGTCGGCACCGACGTGGTCGGTGATCCGCAGCGGAGCGCCGGTTCGGAACGTTCCCGCGGCGGGATCGGCTTCGTACCGGACCACCCACAAGTCGTAGTTGGGACGCTGTGTTGGGTCGCTGTGATCGGCCCCGGTCCAGATCAGCCACGGCTTCGTCGGATGCCAGTACGGAGCCCAGTGGACCCCCTTGCCGGCGGTGATCGCCGTGTCGCCACTGCCATCGGCCTTCATGACGTGGATTTGGAGCATGTCCTTCTCGACGCGGTCGGTGCGGTAGCAGATCCAGGCTCCGTCGGGGGAGAAGAATGGCCCGCCATCGTAGCCCGGTGCGTTGGTCAACTGTCGGACGTTGCTCCCATCGGTGTCCGCGACATAGATGTCTGCGTCGCCGTCGCGGTCGCTGACAAACAGCAGACTCATCCCGTCGGGCGACCAAGAGCACTCGGCGTCATAGCCGGGGCTGTCGGTGATTTGCTGCAGGTCCGAGCCGTCGAGACGCGAGGTGAACAGATCCATGTGGGGATCGAAGTCCCACTGGTAGCGTCGGCGTCGCCCCGTGCGGGCGTCTTCCTCGGCCTGGGCCTTGGCATCGGCCTCGGTCTTGTCGATCGCCGGATCGGGGTGGCTCGAGGCGAAGAGGAGCCGCGTGCCATCGGGCGAAAACCAACTGCACGTCGTCCGCCCGCGGCCCGGGCTGACCCGCGTGGGAGTGGTCGGTCGCAGCGAGGAGGCGTCGAAGGGCTGCACGTAAATCTGGTAAAATGGATAGCCGGCCGGCACCCCCTGGTAGCAGATGTGGCGGCCGTCCGGGGCAAAGTATCCCTCCCCCGCTTTGGTGAGTCCGTCGGTGACCTTGAGCGGCGGGGAGAGATAGCCGGCCTCGAGCGCCGAACCAGCCGGAGAAGCGCTCACCGTCGGTCGTGGCGCCTCGTCGGCCGCAAGCGCGGTGGAGGAGCCTCCCAGGGGGCTGGCAACGGCCACCACAAGGGCTGCACAACGGGTGAAAAGCCGTTGCAGAATGCTGCGGTTGAAGGTTTTTCTCATGGGCAACAGTATACGTTCGGAACGCCATTCACGCTCCCAGGGAGAACGACGATGAAGATCTACACGAAGACCGGTGATGCCGGCGAAACAGGCCTGTTTGGAGGCCCCCGGGTAGGGAAGGACCACCTCCGGATCGAGGCTTTCGGCACCGTGGACGAACTCAACAGCTACCTCGGCGTCGTCCGCACCCTTCCCGGAAGCGGGGCGATCGACGACTTCCTGCGGCGGATCCAGTGCGATTTGTTCGAGCTCGGTGCCCAACTTGCCACGCCGGGGGATGCCGCCGAGCGGATCACCGCGGCCCACGTCGAGACCCTCGAGGAGGCGATCGACCGGCACGATGCGGTCCTTCCACCGCTGGCGAACTTCATCCTCCCCACTGGAACGCCGCTGGCCGCAGCAATGCATGTCGCCCGCACCGTCTGCCGTCGAGCCGAGCGGCGGATCGTGAAACTCAACGCCAGCCCGGACGCCCGGATCCCGGTCAACGCGATTGAATACCTCAACCGCCTCGGGGATCTCCTCTTCGTTCTCGCTCGGCACGCCAACCACCAGGAACGGGTCGCGGACGACCCCTGGCATCCGAGTCGGCCGTGAGCGTTCCGCCGATGGGTTCGGAAGAGGACCGCGCGGGGCCGGTCGACTTCGCGGCGGGTGTCGGGGGATTCTCGTCCACCGTCCTCCGCGGGCGGGCGGCGCTTGCGTCTCTTCGCCTGAGGCTGGTGGCGGAACGTGCCGCGGGCACACCGCCGCGCTCGATCGCCCGGATCGCCTCCGACCTCACCGATGGGTTGGTGCTCGATGTCTGGCGTTCGGTGCTTGACGATCTCCGTGCCGGGGCCAATCCGAAGGGGAGCGAGGTCGACCGGCTCGTCCTCGTGGCCCACGGCGGCTACGGGAGGAAGTGCCAGGCCCCCTTCTCCGACATCGATCTGATGCTTCTCCATCCCGGCTCGGCCGACTCAGTCGTCGCGGCCGCGGCGCGTCGCCTTCTCCAGGATCTCTTTGACATCGGGCTGGAGGTGGGGCAGAGCGTGCGAACGGTGGCGGAGGCGACCCGCTTGGCCCGAACCGACGCCACGGTGTTCAGCACGCTCATCGAAGCCCGCCTTCTCGATGGGCCCTCCGGCGCCGGGGAGCCGTTCGAGAAGCTCTCCCGCGATCTGGCTGCGCTCGCCGGTCGGGCGCCTGAGCGGATGGCAGCCAAGCTCTGTGAGGCACGGGGGAAGGAGGCCGCCCGGTACGGAGAGTCGGCGGCGTTGCTCGAGCCGAACGTGAAGCGATCGCCGGGGGGGCTGCGCGATCTCCACCTCGTCCACTGGCTCGGGTATGTCACCCACGGCACCACCGACGACGCGGCGCTCGTCGCGGCCGGCATGCTTGTCCCCCGCGACGTCGCGGCGCTCGATGACGCGCTCGACTACCTCACCGGCATCCGCATCGATCTCCATCTCGCCGCCGGCCGGGCAGCGGACGATCTCACGCGTCAGGAACAGCAGCGTCTGGCGGAGATTCGGGGCCTGCCTTCCCCGCCGGGCCTCCTCCCGGTCGAGGTGTTCATGCGGGAGTATTTCCGACATACCCGCGAAGTGGTCCGGATCGCGGAAAACGTCAAGGCCCGGGCGGTTCGAAGGCCGCGGCGGGTTTCCTGGGTGAGCGGAATCCTCGGGCACCGGGTCGACGATCGTTACCTCGTCGGGCCGACGACGGTGGCCGTCCTGCCGGCCCGGCGCGCCGAGGTGGCCGCGAGCCTGACGGCGATCCTCCGCCTCCTCGAGCTCTCGCAGGCGTATGGCTGGCCGATCGACAGCGACACCTGGGATGCGATCCGGGGTGCGGTCGGGGGTGCGGTCGATGCCGGGAGCACGGTCACATCGGCGCTCCCGGCCGATGTTTGCGCGGGGTTTCTGGCGCTGTTCGACCGGCCCGAGCGGCTCGGCGCCTCTCTCCGCCGGCTCCACGACATCGGGTTGCTGGAACGGATCATCCCCGAGTTCGCCCACGCCCGGGATCTCCTCCAATTCAACAACTATCACAAGTACACCGTCGACGAGCATTCGATCCGTGCGGTCGAGGCAGCGGTCGCCCAAGGCGCCGCGAAGGGATGGATGGCGAACTTGTGGAGGCATCTGGGGCGGAGGCGTCTGCTTTTGCTAGCGCTGCTCATCCACGACCTCGGGAAGGGGTACGAGGAAGACCACAGCGAGGTTGGCCGGAGGATCGCCGAGGGAGTGGCATTCCGCCTCGGTCTTTCCACCGAAGAGGGGCAGATCCTTTCCTTCCTCGTCCATCGTCATCTCGTCATGGCCCATCTCGCCTTCCGGCGCGACTCCAGCGATCCAGCGCTCGTCGTTCGCTTCGCCTGCGAGGTGGGGTCGCCGGAAGTGCTCGCGATGCTCACGCTCCTCACCGCCGCCGACGTCACGGCGGTCGGGCCGGGGGTGTGGACGGAGTGGAAGTCAGATCTCCTCGCCGACCTCCACGCCCGGACCCTCGGCGTCCTCGACGGCGAGGGGCCGTCGCTGTCGGCCGAGCATCACCGGCGCGGGCTCGAGTCGCTCCTGGAGGAATGGGAGCCTGATGACCCGGTCGTGCGGATCGGTCGGCAGCTGCCGTCGGCGACGCTTCGCGATCTGCCCCCCCAGCAGATTCTCGAGGAGTTGGTGCAACTCGCCCGGCTCCCCGCCGACGGCATCTTCGTCGCCACCCGGTGGCAGCCGGACACCTCGACGGTGGCGGTCACGGTGGGCACCAGGGAGAGTGTGGCGCCGGGCGTTTTCCATCGGGTGACCGGGGCCCTGACGAGCCAGCGTCTCGAGATCCTCGCCGCCGGCATCCACACCCTCGACGACGGGATCGTGATCGATCACTTCACCGTGCTCGATCCCGATTTCACCGGCGCTCCGCCCCCTGATCGGTTTGCCGACATCGCCACCGCGATCCGCACGGGGATCAAGGCCGACCGGGCCCCGACGTTCACTTCCCGCCTCAATCCCCTCGCTCCGCGCCCCAGTCCCGCGGTGGGTCATCCCGTCCGGGTGGCGATCGACAACGCCAGTTCGGACACCTCGACGATCGTCGAGGTGTTCGCCACCGATGCCCCCGGCCTCCTCTACCGGATCGCCTCCACGCTGTTTGAAGCCGGGTTGTCGGTCCGATCGGCGAAGGTCGGCACCTACCTCGACCAGGTGGTCGACGGATTCCATGTCACCGATCAAACGGGAGAAAAGATCGTCGATGTCGAACGCCTTGAACGCGTTCGCAAGGCGCTCGAGGTGGCAGTCACCTCGGCCCTCGGTCGCTAAAGCGTCCGGCGGCGGCGCTGTTCATCACCGCCGCCAGCGGAACAGCGCGTCATTCGTAGGAGAAGATCCCCATCGCCCCGGCGAAGGTGCGTTGAGCGCGGCGGAGATCCATGAGGAGCGAACTTTCGGCGATGCTCATCGACTGAAAGAGCTGGCCCGCCTTTTTGGTCCGCTGGGCCGGAGGGAGAACCGGATTGCGGATCGTCTCCAGGAACGGCGTCTCGAAATCCACCATCAGCTTCTGCCGTGCCGTGACGACCCGCCGGTAGGTGGAGACGAGGGACGTCGCTTCGGTCGTGTCGGGCAGTTCCCAAGCCACGGATTCTTCAAGCTGCGTGGCGATCGATGCCTTGAGCTTTTCAAACGAGGCGACGACGTCGTCATTCGTGGCTGTCTCCCCCTCGTCGAGGCGGGCGGCGACAACGTCTTCGAACTGCTTGAAGGCGATCAAATGCCGGCGGTTCGCCTTTGCGATCGATTCGAGGAGTTTCTTCGCCGCGGTCCGGCGTGGGGCGGCGCAGCCGCCGGTGCCGATCGCTGCTGCCGCCACCCCAGCCAATCCCGCCGTCAGCAGCGTCCGCCTGGAGAGCGGCGGGCCCTCGGGCGGAGACACGGATCGAACGCAGGAACGTTCGTTGATCTTTGACTGCATGCGGGAATGCCTCGCGGGGACGGACAACCGGGTTTTCTCCGAGGCGATCAAATGTAGGTGTTGACGAGGTTCTCGAAGAGTTCCTGCCGGCCGCTGCTGCACGGGGCCGAATCCCCCTTGGCGAGCATCTCCTTCTCGAGCGATTCGAAGCTCTCGCTCCCGGCATCGATCCGCCGCCCAAGCGGGGCTGACCAGCTCGCGTAACGCTCGTCGATGAGCTTCTGCAGGGCTCCATCGGCCCGCATCGCCGCGGCGATCTTCAGCCCCCTGGCAAAGGCATCCATGCCGCCGATGTGGGCGTGGAAGAGGTCGATGGGCTCGAAGCTTTCCCGGCGCACCTTGGCGTCGAAGTTGACGCCGCCGGGGTTCAGGCCGCCGTACTTGAGGATCGTGAGCATGATCCTCGTCGTCAGGTAGATGTCGGTGGGGAACTGGTCGGTATCCCAGCCAACGAGGGTGTCACCGGTGTTGGCGTCGATCGAGCCGAGGTAGCCCTGCATGCCGGCGACTTCGAGTTCGTGCTGCATTTCGTGGCCGGCGAGCGTGGCGTGGTTGGTCTCGATGTTCATCTTCACGTGCTTCTCCAGGCCGTAGGTCTGGAGGAAGTTGATGCAGGTGGCGCAGTCGTAGTCGTATTGATGCTTGGTAGGCTCGCGCGGCTTCGGTTCGAAGTAGAACTGGCCGGTGAACCCAATCTTCTTGGCATGGTCGACGGCCATGTGCATGAACTTGGCGAGGTGGTCGATCTCGCGCTTCATGTCGGTGTTCCACAGGCACTGATAGCCTTCCCGGCCACCCCAGAAGGTGTACCCGGCCCCGCCGAGGGCATGAGTGGTCTCGAGGGCCTTCTTCACCTGCGCCGCCGCGTAGGCGAACACCTCGGCGTTGCAACTCGTGGCCGCGCCGTGGACGTAACGCGGGTGGGAGAAGAGATTGGCGGTGCCCCAGAGGAGCTTGATGCCGGTTCGCTCCTGGTGGGTGCGAAGGGCTGCGGCAACGGTGTCGAGGTTGGTGTGGCTCTCGGCGAGGGTCTTCCCTTCCGGGGCGACGTCACGGTCGTGGAAGCAATAGAAGCCGACCCCGAGTTTCTCCATGAACTCGAAAGCGACATCGACCCGGGCGACCGCGGCGGCGAGGGCGTCGCCACCGATTTCCCACGGGCGGATCATGGTCGCGGCCCCGAATGGATCGCTGCCTGTGCCGCGGAAGGTGTGCCAGTAGGAGACGGCGAATCGGAAGTGGTCGCGCATCGGCTGGCCTTCGACGATCGCGTCGGCGTCGTAGTGCCGGAAGGCGAGCATGTCCTTCGTGCCCGGGCCCTCGTAACGGATTGGGCCGATGCCGGGGAATGCCTCTTTCGCCGCCATGAATCGAATCTCCTCGGATGCCGCGAGCCGCTGTTGGGCACGCCAAATTGCAGGGACCCGCTCCGCCGGGTGCCGTCTTGCGTCGAGATCGTAACGGCGCGGCGAAGGGCTTGTCAGCCCCAGCCTTCCGCCCTGCCGCCACTGGCTTCACGGGGCCTTCGACGGCGCGGGCGTGAAGCGCGAGAGCAGTCGTCTCCCCCAGTCGGGGAACCACTCGACAAGCCCGGCGAGCCAGGCCGCTTTTCTGGGGACGACCAGCTCGCTCGTTCGCCGCCGGCAGGCCTCGAGAACCTGCTCCGCCAGGCGGTCGGGATCGAGCCGCTTCAGGGGGGCGCCGCCGCCCGGCCGATTCGCCTCGGCCGGCAGGCCGGCGGCCGCCACCTCGTCGGCGTAGCGGTCGAACGTGGCGTCGTCATCCGCAGCCTCGCGGCGGATCGGCCCGGGGGAGACCAGGAGCACGTGCACCCCCTGGGGGGCCATCTCGAGGCGGACCGCGTCGACGTAGGCCGCGAGGGCCGACTTCGCCACCGCATACGGCCCCATCAGCGGCGTGACGAGCTTTCCGGCGAGGCTCCCGACGTACACCATGTGGCCTCGGGCGCGGGCGACGTCCTCGGCGGCGGCCGTGGTGATCTCCACGGCGGTGCGGAGGTTGGCGTCGAGGTAGCCGGCGAGCTGATCGGCCGAGGTGTCGAGGATCCGGGCCCGGCCCGATCGGCCGACGGTGAAGAACAGATCGTCGACGCCCCCGAGCCGGTCGAGGGCCTCCCCGACGACGCGTCCCCCTTCCCCGGGACGGGCCAGATCGGCGGCGGTGCCGAGGCTTTTCGATCCGGCCCGTGGCTCGGGGAGCCGCTCGAGGGCCCGACGAACGCCATCGGCCGACCGGCCGACGAGCAGCACGCTGGCCCCGGCCTCGAGGAGGTGGCGGGCGAGGACGAGACCGAAGCCGCTGGTGCCCCCGGCAACGATCACACGCCAGCACCCGGGCTGCGGCGTACTTCATGGTTTTTTGTTGACCTGCATTGCGTGTAAAGGCCTGCCAGCAGTAGTTGGCATCCAGATCG
>CAJAYZ010000169.1 GCA_903949225.1 uncultured Planctomycetaceae bacterium | reverse complement strand
GTGAAGCTTGAGGGGGGCGTGATTGGCCGGGCCGACGACATGCTCGTCGTCCGCGGCGTCAACGTCTTCCCGGGGGCGATCGACGGGATCGTGCGAAGCTTTCCCGAGGTGGTCGAATACCGGCTCACGGTCTTCTCGCGCGAGAGCCTCGACGAGCTCGCCCTCGAGATCGAGGATCGGCTCGACGATCCGCGCCGCGTCGCCCGGGAGCTTCATCTCCGCCTCGGGCTCCGCGTCGGCGTCACGGCGGTGCCGGCCGGGAGCCTGCCGCGATTCGAAGGGAAGGGGAGGCGGATCATCGACCACCGTCACGACACGAGCCATCATCAAGGAGCGATTCATGAGTGATCTATCCACAGGCCGGCCATCGGCCGCTGCCGTTCCCGCGTCGATCCGCCGCTTGCCCGACGGTAGCGTGGAGATCGGCTGGAGCGACGGCGTGCGCAGCCCCTATTCGCCGCGGCTCCTTCGCGACGCCTGTCCGTGTGCCACCTGCCGCGAGGAGCGGGCGGCGCCGAAGCCGAAGGGGCTGCTGACGGTGCTCTCGCCGCAGGAGCTTGCGCCACTTGCGATCGCCGGCATGACGCCGGTGGGGCAGTATGCGTACAGCATCGAGTTTTCCGACGGCCACTCGAGTGGCATCTACACGCTCGAGTATCTCCGCGAGCTGGGGTGAGACGCTCGGGGCGCGGCGCGGCACGGAACGCCGCTGGCTCGGTCGGCGGCGAGCCATCCGGATCGCTTCAATGGCGAACCCGCTGGCGGGCCATGACCTGCGAGAGGATCAGCGTGCCGAACAAAGTGGGAAAGAACAGCGACGCCGCCCTCGGGGGCGCGTTCGATGCCGAGGCGGTACTGGGCGATGGCCACCGGGATCTCCCCCCGCGCCGCCAGCAGCCGCCGATGAATAGGCCGATCGATGAGTGCCCGCCCTCTCGAACTCACTCCGCCTGGAACTGAAACGCGTAGAGCTTCGTTCGCTTCATCCGGATGTGGACGCGAACCGGCTGGCCGCGGAGCGAGCCGACGTCCGGATCGCCCTTCCAGTGGACCGTCTGGTCAATGAAGTTACCGCCGATCTCCTCGCAGTCGGCCAAAGTGTGCCCCGGGATGGGCTCGTTGTTGGCGTCGCGGAGTTCCACAAACGCAGTCCCCATGGCTCCGGTGTCGATGTTCATCCGCAGCCGGTTGCCCGTGAAGGTGAGGATCGGCGTCGTCAGCCAGCCGCCGTTGTGGTCGGCGTCGGCCGACATGAAGCCGTCGAGCCGTTGTCGGATAACACCGATGCCTCCGAGCTGTTTCGCGGTGTGCTCATACTCCGCTCGCAGGATGGCTCCGTCGTGGAGACGGCCCGACGAGTTGTAGTATTGGTAGAGATAATTTCCACGCCGAACCACCCCGGGGCCCATCACCGTGTACCAGCGATCCCACTCATCGGGTAGCCCGACGGGGAAGTACGCGTCGCGGCTCGGTCGTGACCACCGGATCCCATCGCGACTCACGGCGAGCTGAACTTCCAAGGGGCCAAAGTCTTCCCACCGCCCCGGGCGGGGCGGCTTCACGAACGGATGCCGATCCGGACTGAAGTGACGGAAGTGCGTCGTGAACATCAGGTAGGTGTCGGCCGCCTCCTCGTAGATCGTCGCGGCGTTGTAGTAGATGTCGGAGTCGGGGTCGTCCTCTTCGTCGGCTGCAAGGACGACCGGGGCGTTCTCGATGTCCATGAACGGCCTTGGATCTTTCGACGCGTGGATCGGCCAGGGACGAAGCGGGTCGTCGAGTTCGATCCGGGCGATGCGTCGCTGATTGGGCGTGTCGTAGGCCAGTGCCCGGAGGTAGACGACGTACCTGCTGATGCGTTCATCCCACAGCATGATCGTCGGGTTGTCGGTGAACCGGTCGAGCACGCGGCCAACTTCGGTGAAGTCGAGGCCATCGCCCGACACGAACGCGTAGACACCGTCAGTGGCGGGATCAAACGGCGACTGGTGCTTGAGGATGAATAGCTTGTACCGCTGATTCGGGTTCGGATCGTGGGGGTCGAGAAAAATCGTGGAGAAGGTTCCGCCGCCGATCGATCGGCCGGTGGCCGTGAATTGGAGGCCATCGTCGCTCTCGTGAATCGCCACTCCGTCGTGGCCGATGTACAGGCGGATCTTTCCCTGGTCCTCGATGACCCGGCTGACATGCCCCGTCAACGGCTCGCCGTTTGCATCGAGGAGTTGCCCCAGCTTTTGCCCAGGGTTGGTGTGGAGCGTCACCTGCTCACTCTCGGCGATGAACCGTTCGTCGATGAACAGTTGCTTGCGAGCGCCGACATCCAGCGGTGGAATCTCCCCCCCCTCGAGGACGAGAGGGAAGATGATCACCGCCAACAACGCAGCTCTGTGCATCGGGGAATCTCGAGGGTGACTCACAGGCTGTGGATGGCGAGCGCTGCCGCCCTTGTGGACGCCGAAGGCCCGACTGGTCCCGAGTTCAAAGATACTTCCGCCGGTTGACGGTGGCCCGCCACCGGCCGGAGAGGGCGATGTCGGTGAGCTGGCTTTGGGTGAACGAGCTGCCATGCTCGAGGATCGCCCGGCGCACCACCTCGCGGACGTCGGCGCCGGTCGCCCCTTCGAGATGCTCGGCCATCGCATGGAGATCGATCTCGAGCCCGAGCGGCTCGAGGTGCCGGCCGAGGATCCGGGCCCGCGACTGGGCATCGGGCATCGGCAGCGTGACGACCATGTCGAAGCGGCTCGAACGCTGCGCCGCCGGGTCGAGCGATTTGGGGTCGTTTGTCGTGGCGATCGTGAGCACGTCCTCGCGCTGGCGGACGCCGTCGAGTGTGGCGAGGAAGTCGGCAAGGGCGGTGTTGTCGCCGCCGGAGTCACGGTGGCCGAGGACGAGATCGATGTCGTCGAGGACGATGAGCGTCGGCCCGAAGGTGTCGCTCTCGGCGTAGAGATCGGCCAGGGCATGCCGCATCGACGTGGCGTCGGCGAGGATCGTCGTGTACTGCCCGACGAGGCTCGAGGCGATGACGCGGACAAGGTGCGTCTTGCCGACGCCCGGTGGGCCGGCGATGAGGAGGCCGCGGCTCGTTCCCAGGCCAAGCGAACGGAGGAGCTCGCGACGCGTCGTCGCGGCGGCGAGAAAGACGTCGATCTCGCGCCACAGGTCGTCGGGGAGGATCAGCCCCTCGCGCCGGCTGTCGATCGCCGGGCTGACGCCGACCCGGATGCAGCCGTCGTTGACGCTCGCCTGGAGGACGCGGCCGCGGAGAGGATTGTCGCCCGACTTGAGCCGCTCCCGGAACGAGGCAAGGAGCCCCTCGGCGACCCCCTTGTCGGCGTTCGAAGAGAGGATGGCAAACTCCCGCGACCAGTGGCGGTCGTCGACGAGGACGCAGAGCCCCTTCGCGGCGAGCGTGCCTGCGGGGAAGAAGGCGACAAGCCGGCCCGGCACCGTCACCTGCGTGTTGACGCCATGCTCGTCGAGGCCGAGGTCGAGCTGTGACCAGGTGGGGGGAAGGCCGTCGCCGGGGGAGCCGATGATCACGGCATCGCCATGCTTGGCGATCTCGAGGCGGAGCATGTTGCCGAGGATCGACAGCGACGTCGAAGGACCTGTGAACCGGGTGCTCGCCAGCGCCAGCGGATCGATCCCGAGGTGACGCGTGGCAAACTGCGCGGGCGTCGCTACCGAGGCGGGCTCGTTGCCGACAAGCTCACCGAGGACTTTGAGCGCGGCCCGGCTCTCTTCGCTGGCCGCGGTGAGGATCTCGTCGACGGTGCGGCTCGATTTCGGGGCGGCGGGATCGGCGGTCATCGTTGGTCCTCGGCGGCAGGGGCAGTTGGGGCGGTGGAGGGCTCGGCGTCGGCCGCCTGGGCGGAGCGGGCCTCGGCCTGGCGGCGGATCTCTTGCTTGGCCGCCTCGAGCCGCTCGGGCCAGCGGAAGCGGGGGGCCGTGGCAGGATCGTAGCCGGCGAGATGGCCGGTGAGACGAGTGGCGGGCTTGGTGTAGCGGAGCTCCGTGTCGCCAAACACTTCCTTGCAGAGGGCGGCGAGGCGCGGGTCGTAGTCGACAAGCTCGCTCCGCAGATGGACGTGGTTGTGGTCGTGGTCGTTGACCCGGTTGTTGTCGAACCAGCACTGCACCCCTTCGGCGAAATACTCGTGGTGGTTTACCGAAGCGTATTTCCCCTTCCACAAGCCGTCGCGCATCGCGGCGTCGTAGGCGGCCTGAAGCCGGGCATCGAAGGAGGGATCGACGTTCGACATCCCACGGAGATGGATGACGTGGGCAAACTCGTGGATGAGGATGCACTCGGCCGCGTAGGGATCGCCGTCGTAGGCGAGGAGATTCTCCTCCCCGCAGGAGCAGTAGGGATCGGTCTCGCTGCCGCCGGTGCCGCGGGCCCGGGCGTCCCAGAAGTCGCGGCCGGAGATGCCGGGGAAGCCCTCCATGGGAGTGGCGGCGAGAAAGGCGAACTCAGGGAGGTCGGTGGTGTATTCGTCATGGCCGAGGATGCACAGCCGCGCGCCTGATTCGATGAGCGCCTGGCGGACGTCGGGGCGGGCCGCGAGCAAGGCGTCGACGAGATAGGCCGCCTCGAGGAGGGCGAAGTCGCTCACGGCCGCCGAGGCGACGATCGGAAAGCCGTGGGCGCTCGTGGACTTGGCATGGAACGGATCGACCTTGAGCGCCGCCGGCGGGGCGATGACGCGCCCCAGTCCTTCCGCCTCGTCGACAACAGCGGCGTCGCCTGGGTCAGCCGGCCGAAACACAAAGGCTTTCACCGGCTGGCTGGCGACAGCGCGTTCCTTAGTCCCGGAGTCGCGGCCGACAATTGAAAAGGCCTGACCGGGGGATGCGGCGACGATCGTGTTGCCGCCGGGAGCGACCTCGCCGGCCGCGGTCCGGCCCCCTTGGTCATCGAGGGCGATGATCTCCGCCGGCTCGGTCGAGCGATTGAACACCTGGAGCCGGAAGACCGCCGGGGGCGGCTCGGCGCCGATCGCCACGATGGTGAGGAGCGACAGCCACACGCCGAGCGCCGCCAGCCGCCGGCCGTGCCGCGGCAGATCTCGCAGCGCACTCATGCCGGGAGCCCGCAGACGACCGCCGAGACGACGGCGGCGATCCGCACCGCATCGTGGCAGGCTTCTTCGCTGGCGCCGACATGGAGGAGGCTCTTCTCGTGGTTCTGGAGGCAAAGCTCGCAGCCAGCCAGCGCCGCGCAGGCGAGGCTCATGAGCTCGAAGTCGAGCTTCGTCGTCGCCGGCTGGATCATCCGGCTCATCCGCAGCCGCGGCGGGCGGGCGTCGTAGCTCTCCTTGTGGATCATGTGGCGGAAGCGGTAATAGACGGTGTTCATCGCCATCAGCCCCGCGGAGGCGAGGGCATCGGACAAGACTGGCGCGGCCGCATCGCCGAGACCTGCGCGGAGATCGCTCTCGATCGCCTCGACGAGCGGGCGGCAGCGGAGGAAGCGCGCGGAGGCGAGCGCCGTGCCGAGCGCCTGAGCGGGGGCGAGGTTTTCACCGGCGAGAACGCTCGCGAGATTGAGGCGGATGTCCTTCAGATCGTCGGGGAGCGTGTCGCGGAGGGCGTCGAGGGCAGGGGTGACGATCGACATGGGGGCTTCCGGAGGAGGAGCGGGCAGGGAGGGGACAGGCGCGTTAGCCGCGGGAATTGTAGCCGTTCGTTGATGAACCGGCGGGCTGGATGGTAGGGTTTGCGCGTTTGCCCGCAACCTGCCCCAGCCCCACCCGGCCCCCCCCAGCCCCCTTTGCTCCGGCGACGAGCCCGGATCCCTCCATGCCCCGTCGCGACGACCTCCACACGATCCTCCTCATCGGCTCCGGGCCGATCGTCATCGGCCAGGCCTGCGAGTTCGACTACTCCGGCACCCAGGCCTGCAAGGCGCTCCGCGAGGATGGCTACCGGGTCGTCCTCGTCAATTCCAACCCGGCCACGATCATGACCGATCCGGGCACGGCCGACCGGACGTACATCGAGCCGCTCACCTGGCAGATGCTCGAGAAGGTCATTGAAATCGAGAAGCCCGACGCCATCCTCCCCACGCTCGGTGGCCAGACGGCGCTCAACCTCGCCATGGAGCTCGACCGGCACGGCGTCCTCGCCAAGCATGGCGTGGAGATGATCGGGGCCAAGGCCGACGCCATCAAGCGCGGCGAAGACCGGGAGATCTTCAAGGAGACGATGCGGAAGATCGGCCTCGAGACCTGCCGCGGCCGGATCGTGCGGACGCTGGCGGAGGCGCGTGAGGTGCTCGCCGAGGTCGGCCTGCCGGCGGTCATCCGTCCGAGCTTCACCCTCGGCGGTTCAGGCTCCGGGATCGCCTACAACCGCGAAGAGTTTGACTCGAAGGTGCAGCGCGGCATCGATCTTTCGCCGGTCGGCGAGGTGCTGGTCGAGGAATCGATCCTCGGCTGGAAGGAATACGAGATGGAGGTGATGCGCGACAGCGACGACAACGCCGTCATCATCTGCTCGATCGAGAACTTCGACCCCTGCGGCGTCCACACCGGCGACTCGATCACCGTCGCTCCGGCGATGACGCTCACCGATCGCCAGTATCAGCGGATGCGCGACGCCAGCTTCGCCGTCATCCGCGCCATCGGCGTGGCCACCGGCGGCTCGAACATCCAGTTTGCCGTCCATCCGACGAACGGACGGATGATCGTCATCGAGATGAACCCGCGCGTCAGCCGCTCCTCGGCGCTGGCGAGCAAGGCGACCGGATTTCCGATCGCCAAGATCGCCGCCAAACTCGCCGTCGGCTGGCGGCTCCACGAGCTTCCCAACGACATCACGCGGCGGACGAAGGCTTGCTTCGAGCCTTCGATCGACTACGTCGTCGTCAAGGTGCCGAGGTTCGCCTTTGAGAAGTTTCCCGAGGCCGACAGCCGGCTGACGACGCAGATGAAGAGCGTCGGCGAGACGATGGCGATCGGGCGGAC
>CAJAYZ010000168.1 GCA_903949225.1 uncultured Planctomycetaceae bacterium | reverse complement strand
GCCTTCCGCCTCGTGACGTATTCGATCAAGCCGCTCGTGGGAGATGCGGCGCGGGTGGCCATAAACGCCGCGACGGGGGCGGTGACGCTTCTCGCTGCGGCCGACTATGAGACGAAGGCGTCGTACCTGTTCACGGTGGTGGCGTCGGATGGTGTCAATAGTGCCGAGAAGGCTGTGACGGTGAGCGTCGTCAACATCGACGACACCGCGGCGACGTTCACCTCCGGCCGCACCGCCTCGGTGGTCGCAAGCGCCACGCTCAATCCGGTCGTCTACTCGGCGACGGTCAACGACGCGGCCGACGTCTCGCAGGGGGTCGCCTTCAGCCTCGCCGCCGCCGACGCCACGCTGTTTGCGATCGACGCCACGACCGGCGCGGTGACCGTGAAGGGATCGACGCTGGCGATGAAGGGGAAGACCTACTCCTTCACCGTGACCGCGACCGACAAAGGGGGGGCGAAGAAGGCAGTCAGCCAGCTGATCACGCTGACGGTCACCTGACGGGCTCGCTTTTCAAACCGCGAGCGATGTCGGGGGGACGTTCGTTCGTGGTTCATGGCGGCAGGCGACGTCGCCGCGATGGGCTCACTCGGCGGGGAACCGCCCCGAGAGGGCCTGGTATCCGGGGAGGTCCCGGATCGGGTCGAGATCGGGGTCGGTGTTGAACGCGACCCGATCGCCATAGCCGTCGTCGATGGCCTCGGAGAGGGCGGCGATTGCGGCATCGGCGTAGGCGTTGGCCTGGGTGGCGTCGGTCGCACGCAAGCCCGCGGAGCACTGGGCGTAGCAGCGGGCCACCTCGCAGAGGAGTTCGGGATCCTTCGAGCCGGCCCGAACCGCCTCGGCGATCTCAACGGCCCGAACGTGCTCGCCGCAGGTCGCCAGGGCGAGCATCAGTTCCATCCGCCGGGCGTCATTGTTGGGATCGAGAGCGGCGATCTCCTCGCGGAGCGCCAAGCTTTCGGCGAAATGGCGGTCGGCCTCGGCCGTGTCGCCGGCGCGGCGGGCAAGCATCCCCAGCCGGTAGGAGGAAGCCCCCGTCGCGATCTTGAAGTTGATGTTCCGCCCGTCGAGTTCCATGAGCCCGCGGAATCCGGCCAGGGCCCGCTCGAAGAGCTTCCTGGCACCGGCGTTGTCGCTGAGGCGGATGAGGACGTCGCCGTAGTTGCCGCACGACTCGGCGAGTTCGAACGTTCCCTGGATGTCTCCGGGGTCGTTGGCGAGGAACTTCTCGCGCTGGGCGATGCATTCATCGTAATGGGTGAGCGCGGCGGCGGTGTCGCCGGTGAGAAAACACACCTCCCCGAGGATGTTGTAGGCCTGGGCGAGCGTCTGCTGGAAAGGCTGGACATCCGGCGCCATCGCCACAAGCTCCTGCCGCAGCGACACGACCTTCGCGAGGAGGGGGAGCGACTCGACTGGCTTTCCCTGCTTGAGGAGCGTCAACGCCAAGTTTTTGTTGGCTTCGGCGAGCATGTCGAGGGGCCTTTCGGGTGGCATTCCCCCGACGGCGCTCGGCGGTTTGCCATGGAGGGTCTCGCAGATCGCCAGTGCCTCCCGGTAGCACGACAGGGAAGCATCGACGTCGCGCTCGAGCTCCTGCCGCATGTCGCCGACGTGGCTGAGGACGACGGCGAGGTTGGCCTGGGAGGCATCGTTGTTGGGGTTCTTGGCGGCGCGCCGTCTGGCGATGTCGAGTGATTTTTCGAACTCACTCATGGCATCGTCGGTGTCGCCGAGTTGCCGGAAGATGTCCGCCATCCGCATGTGGGCGCCGAGCATCGTGGCCTCGATGCTCGTCGAGCCCTCGGCCTTCTTGGCGACCTTCTTCAGCCCCTCCATGGCGGTCTCGAGGAGATCCCGCTTGATCTGCTGGGTGCGGGGGGCCTCGTCGAGTTGCGTTTGCACCTTGTCGATCAGAACCTGCATCGTTTCGAGGGAAAGGCCGGCCTGATCGGTGGCCAGCTTTTCGTTCTCCTCGGCCCGCTGTTTCGCCGCTTCCGCCACTTCCCGGGCGTCGACGGCATCCTGCCGCTGGATTTCCTTGAGATTCCGCTCTTGGGCGATCGTCAGGGCCGACACCGTCGACGTCACCGCGACGAGAACGAGGAGCCCGGCGACGGTGGCGAGGAGGCCGGCCACCTTCGGGTTGCGCCGGCACCAGCGCCACGCCCGCTCGGCCGGGGAGATCGGGCGGGAGAGGATCGGCTCTCCGGCGATGAAGCGGCGGCAATCCTCGGCGAGGAGATTCGCCGAGGCGTAGCGCTTGGAGGGCTCCTTTTGGAGGCATTTCAGGCAGATCGTCTCGATGTCCACCGGGAGCTTGCCCATCAGTCGCGACGGCGGGACAGGCTCCTCCTTGATCACCTGCATGATGGTGTCAAAGGGGCTCGAACCGAGGAACGGCGGCCTGCCGACGAGCATCTCGTAGAGCATCGCCCCGAGCGAATAGATGTCGGCGGAGGGGCCAAGATTTTTCAGTTCGCCCCGCGCCTGCTCCGGCGCCATGTAGCTCGGCGTCCCCATGATCGAGCCGTCTTTTGTTTGGCTCGAATCCCCCTCGAGCTTCTTCGCCAGCCCGAAGTCGGTGATCTTTGGCACCCCGTCGGAGGTGAGGAGGACGTTGGCCGGCTTGAGATCGCGGTGGAGGATGCTGTGGTCGTGGGCGAACTGCATCGCTCGTGACAGCGTCTCCACGAGCCGCGCTGCGTCGGCGGGCTTCTGCGGCTTGCCGGCAAGGGCCCGATCGAGCGGGGCACCGTCGACGAACTCCAGCGAGAAGTGGGGGAGGGAGTCGTGTTCGCCGACCTCGTAGATCTGGACGATGTTGGGATGCTGCAGCGCCGCCACGGCCTGCGCTTCGACGAGAAAGCGGGCCAGGGCATCGGGGCTGGCGTGCCCTCCGGAGAGCACCATCTTGAGGGCGACGAGCCGGTTGAGCTTCTTCTGCCGCGCCTTGTAGACCACCCCCATGCCGCCGCGGCCAAGCTCGCCGAGAATCTCATAGCCGCTGACATGTGGCACCGGCCGCCCGGTCGTGGGATCGATCGAAGGGCCGATCGAATCCGCCGTCGACGGCGCGAAGGCGACGCTTGCGTTGCCGCGCGGCGACTCCCCTGGCCCGAGTGCGACGGTGCCGTCGTCCGGCTTGCCCTTGGCCTGAGGGAGGACCATCGTCGCTCCGCCGTCGGCGCTCGTGGTGTCGAAGGGCGCCGACAGCTGGATCGTGGCGTCGTTGGCGATCGGTGGAGCGGGGGTGAATTGGATCGTGGCATCGCTGAGAGCGGCGGGGGCGAAGTTCACCGTCGCGTCACCGCTGCTCGGTGGCGGGGGGAGTTGGATCGTCGCGTCGCCACCGGCTGGGAGCTGAATCGTGGCGTCGCTTCCGGCCGCTGCCGGAGGAAGGTTGATGGTGGCGTCGCCTCCCGGGGCGGGCGGAGCGGGCTTGCGGTCACGGTCGTTCGATCGGTGCATCGTCACTCCTCGAACGTTCAGGCCGTCATGGCTTTCAGGGCGAGGCCCGCCCACCACGGGCCTCAAAATGCCAAGCAGCCGTGAAAAAATCGAGCTTCGCGATCAGGTCGGCCTGCCAATGGGTGGCATGGAAAAATGATTATCGAGGGCGGATCGGGGGCAGTCCAGCGCCGCCTGTCCGCGCTCGCTCAGGCCCGTCGCCAGAGCGTGTCGGGGGGGATGGCAGAGCGCGCGAGGATGGCCGCCGCCGCCTCGCGCCACCGACGGGCATCGACGGGATACCCGGCCGTCGGCCGCAGCCCTGGCTCGAGGGTCGTCCAGTGGGCATTGAAGGCGGCCATCGCCAACTCGCGGACATACTTCGCCGTCATGCTCGCCAGTGCCACCGGCACCCGCGCCTCGCCGCCGACGGTGAACTCGACCCGCACCTCCGCCGCAGGGATCTCGTAGGCGCTCGAGGCAGCGGTCTCGACGAGGGTGCGGACCAGGGGCGCGGCGAAATGCCGGCCGACGAGCGCGGCATACGATTTCCGCCCCCCGTGTCGGTCGCACCACACCACAGCCGGTTCCCCGGGGGCAAGCGCGCGGAGATCGGCGGCCAGTTCGAGGGTTGTTTTCGAGAGGATGTCGGACTTGTTCAGGCCAGTGTCGAGGAGGGCGTTGAACGCCGCGGGATGGAACAGCCGGCACGCCACGGCGACGAGCTGTATCTCCTGCGAGGGAAGGATCGTGGCGACCGAGTTAGCAAGAGCTACGAGGCTCTCCGCGGAGGTGGCGACGGGGATCGTCATCGCCATGAACCGCGGCCACTCCACCGGAGCGGTGGCGACGGGGTTGTCGATGCCGAGCCGCTCCGAAAGCGCGGCGCCGTCGGAGGGGATTCCCCCGCTCGCTTGCTGCGCGCTGGAGGCCAGCGCTGTTGAAGCGAGCGCTGCGAGCACGCCGCGTTCGATCGCGCCGAGCCCGCTCCCCGGCTTGTAGAGCTGCTTCGAGTCGGCCCACAGCGGCTGTCTCGAGCCCGCCGCCGCGCCGATCTCGGCCGCCATCCGCGCGAGGCGGTCGGCGGCTTTGTCCGCGTCGGGCAGGCGCCAGGCCGAGGCCGCCACGACCAGCGGGCCGAGGTTCGGGCCGTAGCCCGCCTCGTCGGTGCCGATGAGAAGCGTCATGCCGGCGTCACGGCCCCCGGCGGCGGCCCCCCGGTGGGAAACTGCCGGCAGTATTCATAGACCGCGACCGCGGTCGATGTCGCCGCATTGAGGCTGTGGGGCATGCCAGCCATCGGGATCTCGGCGACCCGGTCGAGCCGCTCGAGGATCTCCTCTTCGAGCCCGAGCCGCTCGTTGCCGATGACGAGAACCGTTCGCGATACGAAGGGGAAGGAGAAGAGCGTCTCCGACCCGGTCGTCTGCTCGAGCCCGACCAGCTGCCAGCCCTCACGCTTCAGCCGGTCGAGAACGGGCCCGAGGCTGCGGTGGACCTCGAGTTCGACCGAATCGGCGCCGTCGCGGGCGATCTTGTCGTCGAGTCGGGCGGCGCCGCAGGCGATCACCCGGCGGATGCCAAAGCAGCCGCAGGTTCGTACGATATGGGAGAGATTGACGTGGCTGCGCATCGGGGCGCAGGCGACGACGAGCTCGCGCGGCACCGCGAAGGTGTCGGGGGCCTTGTGGCGGAGATGAACGAACCTGGAGGTGGCCATGGCAAAACGGGGTGCAGTGGGGACGACGGGCTCGTGGGGGGGATTGTCGCGGCACGGGGCCTGGCTGGGAACCGTGCTTGTCCTAGCGGGGGTGTTGGCGGCCCGAGCCCCGGCCCAGACGCCGGTCCAGACAATGGGCAAGGCGACCGTCAGGCTCGTCGACCTTGCGGGGCTCGAGGCCGAGATCGCCAGGCATACCGGCAAGACGGTCGTCGTCGACTTCTGGAGCACCTCCTGCCCGCCATGCGTGAAGGAGTTTCCCCGGCTTGTCGCCCTCAAGAAAACCCACGGTGAAAGGATCGCCTGTATCTCGTTCTCCCTCGACTACGAGGGGATCGATGCCCCGGAGGAGCTCCTCCCCACCATCGAGAAGTTCCTCGACAAGGTTGGTGCCGGTGACGTCGTCAATCTCCTCTCCACGGAGGAAGCCGATGCGGTTTACCGAAAGCTCGATCTCGTCAGCGTGCCGGCGGTCTACGTCTACGGCCCCGACGGAAAGCTCGCGCAGCGGTTTGACGAGGACGACGCCACCAAGCGGCTCAAGCGCCCCTTCACCTACGACGACGTCGAAGAGGTGGTCGGCCGGCTGTTGGCGAAGTGAGGCTGGATGGGGGAGCCATCGCGGGGGTCGGGATCGGTTTCCGCCGTTCACCGGGTGCTTGGTTGACAGGATCGCTTGCCCCGGCCCCGGCTAAAAAATAGTCTGCGGGGGTCGGCAGCCCTTCCGCCCGGAGCCCGTTGCATGTCCATCGACAAGAGCCGGTCCCCCTCCCCGCCGGCCAGCGGCGCCCCGGTCGTCCCGGCCGCGGCCCGGCTCCGCACCCGCGACATGGTGATCAACCCCTTGGCCTTCGGCCGGGAGACGATTGAATCGATCGTCGTCGCCTTCACGCTCGCTCTTCTTTTTCGGGCCTTCGAGGCGGAGGCGTTCGTCATTCCCACAGGCTCCATGGCGCCGGCCCTCATGGGGCGGCACAAGGACCTCGTCTGCACCGCCTGCGGCCGCGATTATCGGGTCGGCTGTAGCGCGGAAGAGGACGACCAGTCGCAGAGCTTCCGCGAACAGTTGGCTCAGCTCGAAGGGGATCTGGCCCGGGCCCGGGGGATTATGGCCGACCAGAACGCCCCCGCCGGCGAACGCGAACAGGCCCGGCGCCGGGTGGAGACGCTCGAGTCCCCACACGGCCAGCTCGAGCAGGTCCGCATGCGCCTGGCGAGCAAACTGATCGGGTCGTCCCGCTGCCCGAACTGCGGCCACGACATGGACCTCCTCACCGTCAATCACAAGGCCTACGATCCGCGCTATCCGTCGTTCAATGGCGACCGGATCCTCGTCAACAAGTTCGCCTACGATTACGTCGACCCGAAGCGTTTCGATGTCGTCGTCTTCCGCTACCCGGAGGATGCGAAGACGAACTACATCAAACGGCTCATCGGACTGCCGGGAGAGACGGTGTCGATCGCCGGCGGTGATATCTGGACCAGCCGCGACGCCGCCGAGCCGACGATCGCCCGCAAGCCGACGGCCAAGCTCGTTGCCATGCTCCAGTGCGTCCACGACTCCCGCTACGAGTCCGACGAGCTTGCCAAAGCGGGCTGGCCGCTGCGGTGGAGCGACTGGGGCGCGGCGGCTGCACCGCGGTGGTCGACCGACGATGGCGGCCGGTCGTGGGCGATCGACGCGCAAGCCGACGGCCCGGCCACGCTCCGCTACCGCCATTTCATGCCGACGTCGGACGACTGGGAGGAGATCGGGGCCGGTGGCCGTGTCGATGGCGAACTGTCGCCGCTGCTCATCGACGACTTCCAGCCCTACAACGCGATTGCAACGCGTTCCCATTGGGTGGGGGATCTGGCGGTGGAGACGCGCCTGGAGAGCCGTGGCGACGGTGGCACCGTCATCCTCGATCTCGTCGAGGCTGGGCGTCGCCACGAGGCTCGGATCGATCTCTCCGCCGGGAGCGTGGAAATCGTCAGCCCGTTGCTCGTCGGCGCGCGGCCGAAGGCGGCGACGAAGCTCCGCGGCCGGGGGACGTGGAAGGTCCTGTTTGCCAACGTTGACGACGAGCTCTCCCTGTTCATCGACGGTCGGCGGGTGGCGTTCGACGCGCCGACGGCGTGGGCGACGCCGATCGATGCCGCCGCGGTGGCGAAGCCGGTGCGTGAGGAGCCGCGTCCCGGCTCCGACGCGGTCTCCGACCTCGCTCCGGCCGGCGTGACGGCGATCGCCGCCGCGGTCCGCCTCTCCGAGGTGCGGGTGCTGCGCGACATCTTCTACATCGGGGCCGATGGCATCAGCGCCGTCGGCGGCATGATCGAGAAGCCCCGGCTCGATTTTCCGCTCGAGGCCGACCAGTTTTTCGTCCTCGGCGACAACTCGGCGGCGAGCAAGGACAGCCGGCTGTGGCTCGAGGGGCACCATGTCGATCGCAATCTGATCGTCGGCAAGGCCCTGACGATCTTTTGGCCGCATGCCTGGTACCCCGATTGGGCCATCCCCATCCGCTTCCGGGTGCGGGGAAACCCGGTCGAGTTGCGGTTGCCCTCATGGCCGAACTTCGGGAGGATGGGGCCGGTGCGATAGCCGTCCTTTGGAAAAACTCATCCCTGCCGAGGGGGGATCCCGATGCCGCTGCTGCAGGTCGAAGGCCTGGTGAAGAATTACGGCCGGCGCCGAGTGGTCGACGGTGTCGATTTCCACGTCGAGCAGGGGGAGATCGTCGGCCTTCTGGGGCCCAACGGCGCTGGCAAGACGACGAGCTTCCGCATGACCTGCGGAATGGTGATTCCCGATGCTGGCCGCGTCCTCCTCGATGACGAGGAGATCACCCATTGGCCGATGTTCAAGAGAGCCCGCGACGGCGGCATGGGCTATCTCGCCCAGGAGCAGAGCGTCTTCCGCAAGCTCTCCACCGAGCAAAACCTGCTCGCGATCATGGAGCTGGTGGGAATGACTCGCAAGGAGCGCCGCGACCGCTGCGAGCAGCTCCTCGAGCAGTTCTCGATCCAGCACATTCGCAAGTCGCGGGCCGGGGCGCTCTCCGGCGGCGAGAAGCGGCGGCTCGAGATCGCCCGCTGCCTCGTCACCAACCCGCGGATCATCCTTCTCGACGAGCCGTTCACCGGCATCGATCCGGTCACCATCCACTCGATCCAGAAGATCATCGTCAAGCTCCGTGATGACGGGATCTCGATCCTCATTACCGACCATCGCGAGCGCGAGACGCTCGCCATCACCGATCGCAGCTATGTCATCCGGGCTGGCAAGGTGCTCTGCCACGGCAGTGCCGACGAGGTGCTCAACAACCCCGACGCGAAGAAGTATTACTTCGGCGAGTCGCCGGTCACCTCGGCCCCGCCGATCGGGCCCTCGGGCCAGAGCCTTTTGCCCGCGGCCCAGTCATCGCCCGGCGATCGGGCGGCCTGACGCTGGCAAGCCTTCACCGCCGGGATCCCGAGATTCCTCGCGCGTCGCCTGCGAGCAACGTGGGGCGTGATGGATGCGGCTGGTAGCATGGCCGGCTCCTCCCCAGGAGAGTCTCCCATGCGCTTCCCCGCCGAGCCCTTTTCCGCGAGCCAGTCGCGGCGCCGCTTCCTCACGACCACCACGCTGGCCGCTGCCGCCGTCTGGGCATCGCGGGCCGAGGGGCGCGTGCTCGCCAACCCGTCATTCCCCGCCGATCCGTTCGCGCTCGGCGTTGCCAGTGGCGAGCCGACGCCGGATGGCGTGGTCCTCTGGACGCGTCTGGCCCCGCGCCCACTCGAGGCCGACGGGGGGATGCCGGCGGAAGCGGTCGAGGTGTCGTGGGAGATTGCCGACGACGAGGGCTTCACGAAGGGGGTCCGCCGCGGCACTGTCACGGCCACCCCCGACTGGGCCCATAGCGTCCATGTCGAGCTCGCAGGGCTTGAGCCAGCGCGGTGGTACTTCTACCGCTTCCATGCCGGAGCGGCCACGAGCCCGGTGGGGCGGACGCGAACGGCGCCAGCGGCCGGCACGAGCCCTGATCGGCTCGCCTTCGCCTTCGCTTCGTGCCAAAACTGGGAGGAGGGGCTTTACACCGCCTATGGGGCGATGGCCAGCGCCAATCTCGATCTCATCCTCCATCTCGGCGACTACATCTACGAATACCCGGCGCGTGAGGGGCGCGTCCGTCGCCATGGTCCCCCGACCGACTCGCTGGCCGGCTTTCGGATCCGCCACGCCCTCTACAAGACCGACCCGCTCCTCCAGGCCGCCCATGCGGCGTGCCCGTGGCTCGTCACCTGGGACGATCATGAGGTGGAAGACAACTACGCTTCCGCCACCCCCCATTCCGCCGACACCACCCCCGCACAGCTCCTCGAGCGCCGCAGCTGGGCCTACCGGGCCTACTGGGAGCAGATGCCGCTCCGCGCGGCGAATCTCCCCGACGGCCCCGACATGAAGCTCTACCGGCAGAGTGACTGGGGAACGCTGGCGGAGTTCTTCGTCCTCGATACCCGCCAGTACCGCACCGATCAGCCCTGCGGCGACGGCAACAAGCCCCCGTGTGGCGAGGAAATGCGCGACGACGCCACGCTCACTGGCACCGAGCAGGAGGCCTGGCTCCTCGACGGCTTCCGGGCATCGACGGCGCGGTGGAACGTCCTTGCGCAGCAGGTGATGATGGCGCGGATCGACCGCCGGGCTGGCCGGAACGAGGCCTTCAGCATGGATCAATGGCCCGGCTACGAGCAGCAGCGGCGGAGGATCCTTCGCGCCTTCGCCGAGCGCCCCGAGGCCAACCCGCTCGTCCTCACCGGCGACATCCACAGTCACTGGGCCAACGACCTCGTCATCGATTTCGATGGCGGTCCGTCGCGGAAGGTCGGGGCGGAGCTCGTGGGGACGTCGATCTCCTCCGGCGGGAACGGCACGGCCGCTCCGGCCGATCTCGCCGCGATCCTGGCTGAGAATCCCTGCCTCCGATTTCATTCGCAACAGCGCGGCTACGTGCGCTGCGAGTTGACGCCCGAGACGGCCACGGCCGACTTCGAGGTCGTCGACTTCGTCGAAAAGCCCGGCGGGACGGTCTCGACCGCCGCGAGCTTCCGGATCGAGAACGGCCGGCCGGGGCTCGTTCCCGCCTGAGGACGCGGCCCGGCAGCGGCGGCATCAGCGGTGGAGAGAGCCCTTGAGGATCGGCTTCGTGCGCCAATTGGCTTCGGGGCCGAAGCGGAGGTTCGGCCCGGCATGGCCGGCCGCCGTATTGCCGTAGACGGCCCTGGTGATCGCCGTCTCCACAAGTGGCGCTAGAGTGGCCGCAAGGACGAGGGCGGCCAGCGTCCCGGAGGCCGGCGCCCGGAAGCCAAGCGGCCTGAGGGCATCGTGGCTCCCGGCACAGATCCGAGTTTCGCCGTCCGGCAGGAGGAGCAACAGCAAGGTCACGATCACGGCGCAGACGAGGACCGAGCCCTCGGTGAGGAGCCGCTGCTCGGTGAAGCCGGGGAGCGCCTTGGCGAAATTGCCGAGGACCATCGGCCAGAGCACGAGCATGGCGAGGAGTTGGCCGCGGCCGAGCCACGAGGGGGGCACGATCGCCAGTGGCCGGCGCCGCTGCACCACGCAGAGAAATGTAAACGCGGCCGCGGCGACGGCGAAGAAGAGATCGAACCAGCCCGTTGCTGTCAGCTCGTTGCCCGCAAGGAGCGGCGCCTTCATCGCCAGCGGCAGGGCGCGATGGTCGCCATGGAGCGCCGTCCAGTCGGCGACGTTCTTGACGAGATTGGCATGGAGGAGCCAGGGAACAACGCCGAGGACGGCGACGATCTCCGTCCAGCGCCGCCGCGGGCCGGAATCGTCGAGCGGGGCGAGTCTCGTCGCGAGGAGGCCGAGGGCGACGGCGATCCCGAGGCCGTTGACGAAGCCGTACGTCTGCTCGAGGAAGCTGTGCCAATTGGCCCCCTGCCAGTGTCTCCACGCTGCGACGACCACCGGATCGGAGACGATCCCTGGATTACCGGGGGCCACCATGAGGAGCTTGAGGAGGGCGGCGCCGGAGAAGCCGAGGCCGCCGATCGTGCCCGCCACGATCATCGCAATCGTGACCTCGGGGAGGCGTTCGCGGCGGCACCAGAGAATCGCCGCGACGACGACGCCGAGAATGCCGGCCCAGTCATCGCCGCGCGGCGGCGTCAGCCGCAGTCCGAGGACGACCGGAAGAATGAGAAAACCGGCGAGCCAGCCGAGGGCGAGCATGACGACCAGCCGCGCTCCGCCGGAGAAACGGCCGTGCCTGGCGAAGAAGCTGCCGATGCCGAGGAGGAGGCCGGTGATCGAGCCGAGGTGGGGGATCGCCGCGGGAAGGGCATTCGGCCAGTTGGTCACGAATTGCTCGACGGGGAACAGGGAGGGATCTCCCTGCGTCCTGACGAGGAGGCGCCAGAGATGCGCGTCGAGCCCGGCCGCATGGAGAACCAGCTGGATCGTGGCTCCAGCCACGGCGCCGGCGGCACCGCGGACGAGAAGTTCGCCAGAGTGGGCAAAGCGCCGCTCGACGACGTCGTAGGCCAGCATGGCGAAGATCGCGGCGACGGCTTGGAGCCAGTCGCTGTCGAGCCAATAGAGCGGGCTATCCTGGCGTTTCATGGCGCCGCCGACGGCCGCCGCGTCCTCGATCACGCTGGTCACGACCTCAGGCACGCTCATCGCGGCGCAGGCCACGAGCAACGGGGGAAAAAGCCCCTCGAGCCGCTGCCTGTCGAGGACCGCGGGAAGGGCGGTGCCGCCGCCGCCAAGCGCCCCCCAGAGAAAGCCGATGAGAAACAGCGCGGCGAAGCCGTAAAGCTGGCTCGGCAGATGGCCAGAGTGGGTGTAACCGATCACCTGCATGTAGCTGATCGAGCCGCCGAAGGCCCAGCCCAACGCTCCGAAGAGAGCGAAGAACGGGACGCGGGCCCGCCAGTCGGCCCTCCCCGAGGCCAGGCAGGCCGCGATCGCGGCCAGCGCGCCGGGGAGCATCGCGCCGGTCTCGTGGCCGTAGTTGCCGCGGATACCCCACCCGAGTGCCAGCGAGAGCGCCACGACGAGCAGGCCAGTGGAGGCGAGCAGAGGGGAGGCAGGCATGGGGGGCGGTCGTGATGGAGGGATGAGCGCGTCGAACCGGCACCCGCGACGACGCTCCAGGTGTCACGCCCCCCACCACTCGATCTTTCACCCGGCGGCGTGAGGGGATTGGAACCGGTTGCCAAAAGTATGCAATGGTCAGTTTTTCGATCTCGCTCGACCTCCGCGTCGACTGGCAGGCGCTGAAGCCATCGTTTTTCGCAGGGCGACATGCGTTAACCGTTGGTTGCCTTGGCTCGGTGAACGGCGTATGTTTCGCATACGAAGAGGCGTTGTGCCTCGCTGCGTGGGCGTCGGATGCGATGCCCCTTCTGCGGCCCTCACCGGACAACGAGTGATGCTCTCCAGGCTACGAACGATGGATGGTGTCGATCGATCGATTTGTGGATGTCTGGATAGGGAAGTCCGGATATGGGGGGTGATCCTCCTCCTCCTCGCCGGGGGCTGCTCCCGCCTTCCCGACTCCGCCTACACCCTCCGAGCCGAGGCAGAGAAGCTCGAGCTTCCGGCGAAACACAAGGAGCAGATCGCCCAGTATCTCGCTGCCTACCACGGCAGCCCCGCCAGCCCCAGGATGGCGTTGCCGAAGGAAGGGGAGGGGGCTGCCGAGGGGGAGGGAGTCAATGCGATCCCGCGCGTCGACAAGCCGGGCTACGACCGCCTCCACCTCGCCCTCGGCCGCGATGTCTACGTTCGGCAATGCGCCGGATGCCACGGCACGACCGGCGACGGCCAGGGGCCGGCGGCGGTCCACCTCAATCCGCCTCCGCGCGACTACCGCAACGGCATCTTCAAGTTCGCCTCGACACCGCGTGGGTCGAAGCCGCGCCGAGACGACCTGCGGCGGATCGTTATCTACGGTGCGAAGGGGACGTCGATGCCGGCCTTCCGGTTCCTCCCCGAGGAGGAGCGCGAGGCGGTCATCGACTACGTCCAGACGCTCTCGGCACGCGGCGAACTCGAGATCAATCTCATCGGCGAGGCGACCGACGAGCTCGTCGAGGAGGACGATTTCGACCCAATCACCGTAGCAGGCTTCGTCACCGACATCGATGCCTCATGGGCGCGTGCCGACGAGGAGCTCGTCCGGCCGCTGACGGTCAACCCGGCCAAGACCACGGAAACCGTCCGGGACGGCGCCGTGGCGTTCGCCGAGATGTACTGCGTGAAGTGCCACAACCGCGACGCCGCCGGCAGCAAGTCGGC
>CAJAYZ010000167.1 GCA_903949225.1 uncultured Planctomycetaceae bacterium | reverse complement strand
CGGAATCCAGACGGCCGGTCGAGGATTCCAAGCGACTGATACCAACGGATCGTGCGTTCGTCGGGAAGATCGCGGACGCGGCCGCTCTGGACCCCGGAGTAACCCCCCGCGAGGAGCGCCGGCACCGTGGCGACGAGCTCCGAAAGCGTGATGAGGGGCTGGGAGGCAGGCATCGCCAGAACATGACAGTGTCGGATGACAGTGTCAAGTCGAGGGCTTTTTCGGCCGACACTGAGGGCGGAAACGGGGTTTTCCGGGCTCGATTTCGGCTAGCCCGAGACGCCGGCGAACGTCACAATCCCGCCCCCCCGACCCTGCCGCACCCGCCGCCGGCCCCCCTCCGAGACGCGCACCGACCATGGAAACGCCCCCGTCCCCCGCGCTCGGCATCGCTGCGATCTCCATCGATCAGCCGGTCTGGCAGTTGGAGAACGGGTGGTTTGGCGACACGATCCCGAGGAAGTTCACGCAACACACCGGGATCGAGGCCCGGTCGATCTCCCTCGACGACGAGGTCACGATGGGGCTCAAGGCCATCCGTCGGCTCCAGCAGGAATCGGGCTGCAACCTCGCCGACTGCCGGGGGATCGTCTTCGTCTCTCCCTCCTTCATCCCCCCGTCGGTTGCCAGGCGGCACCTCACGCCCCACGAGGCGACACGGGAGAGGCCCGGGCGGGCCGCCCGTCAGTTGGCCCGCGAAGTCGGGGTGCGACGCTGCCGCACGCTCGGCCTGAATTGGTTCTGCTGCGGGTACAGTCGGGCCTTCTCGGTGGTCACCCGTCGCTGGGCCCCGCGTCTGGGCCTCGAGCGCGACGATTTCCTCCTCGTCGTCGTCGCCACGAGGATCAGCCGAATCACCGACTACGGCTGCACCACCACCGGTGGACTTTTCGGTGACATGGCGTCGGCCACGATCCTCGCTCCGATGACGAGCCGGCGTTATCCCGTTCACTTCGAGATCGTCCGCGCTGACGCCGGCAAGCAACCGGTCGATCGCCCGGCGTTCGACTTCCATCGCCGGTCCCACGTCGCCGTCCCGGCGGCCGGAGGGGCGAGGGGGCACGACGAGACACGGCTCGTCTACTCGCTCGACGGGATGACCATCGCCGACCTCGCCCCGCGGGCGATGTCAGCGGCCGTCGTCGATGGCCTCGCCGCCGCCGGCCTCCGCGGCACCGATGTCGATTTCGTCGTGCCCCATCAGGCCGGCACCGGGATTGTCCGCTTCACCGGCATGAAGCTCGAAGAGGCGGGGGTGGGCGGAGAATTGATCAACGGCCTGACCCGACGAACCGGGAACGTGAGCGCCTGTTCGATCCCCCACGCGCTCCGCGAATCGTGGTCGCGGCTCCGGGGGCTCGTCGCCTGTCCCACCGCGGCGGTCGGCAGTCCCGGCCGACCGGAGGTGCTCCAGGGTTGCATCCTCCTCCGCAGCACAGCCGTACATGAAGCGCAGGTCAGGGCTGCCGCCTGACCGTTCGCTCACCCGCGGTCACTTCCCCCGCCGAGCGACCTGTGCTGCGCGGCGGCGCGACTCGAGCGCGTCGCCGATTTCCGCGGCGAGGCTCGGCGAGTGGTCGAGCAGATCGCCGATCGCCACGGGGTCGAAGACGAGGGCTCGAAGATCCTCCTCGGCGACGATGCGCACGTCGTCGAGTCCACCCCCGGCCGTCAATTGGTCTCCGAAGCACTCCCCCGGGCCAATCGTGCCGATCGGCGTCGCCGGGCCCTTTTCGTCGCTCGTCTTCAGGGCCGCCTTGCCCGAGAGAATGAGCGCGAAACCGCTGAACCGGGACCGCGGCGAGTGGATCGACTCCCCCTTCGCGTAGTCGCGCACCGCCGGCGGGCGGGCCGTGGCGTGGGCGAGCGCCGGCTTGAAGCGGGCGTGGGGCTCGAGCGCCTCCGCCGGGGAAGGCTCCGGGCGACCGGGCGTTTCCCCCGGGCCGTATTCCATCTGGATCGGGTAGGGGATCGTCAGGCCTTCGCGTCTGGCGACATACCAAACGCGGCAGATGATCGTGTCGCGGATCGCGGGGAGATCCTCCTGGGTGGCGACGGAGAAGATCAGCCGATAGCTGAGCATCGAGTCGCCGTATCCAATCGCCCGCACGACCGGGGCCGGCGTCTCGAGCACACCGGGGATCGACGCGAGCATCGTCTGGAGGACTTCCTTCACTCGATAGGGAGGATCGTCGTAGCTGAAGCCGATCTCAATGGCCTCGGTGCGCACAAGCGTCGGCCGGGAAAGATTGCTGAACTCGCTTTTGTAGAGCGAGACGTTGGGGACGATGTGGAGCTCCCGCGTTGCCGTCTCGATGTGGACGCTCCGCCAGTTGATCTCGATGACGCGCCCCGTCGTGTCCCCGGTCTTCACCCAGTCGCCGACTTTCAGCGGCCGCTCGAAGAGGAGCATCAGTCCCGACACGAGGTTGCCGAGCGGTTCCTGGAGCGCCAGGCCGATCACGACCGAGCCCACCCCAAGGGCCGTGAGCGCCCCGCCGACCTCCTGCCCCCAGACCTTCGAGTAGATGACGATCCCGCCGAGCGCGACAAGCGCTATGCGAATCAGGTCGCGAAGGAGCGTGGGGACGCGGTCCTGCCAGGAATCGGTGGCGGCGAGCCCGAAGAAGGTGTCGTTGAAAGCGCCGACGAGCGCGGAGAGCGCCGCGATCCAGAACACCGTCTCGGCGACGCGGACGACCGTCCCCTCGTTCGGGAAACCGAGGACGAAACTGACCAACAGGAGGACTGCCAGGCTGGGAACGACGAGGCTGCGGAGGCTGCGGAGCGTCCGTGTGAACCGCCATGTGCGACGTTCGCTCGCCGCGATGGCCTCGGTGAGCGCCAGTTCGACCAGCGGGAAGCCGAGGGCGAGGAGGACGGCCGGCCAGAAGTTCGGGACGTCCGCCGCGATCGGGAGGGAGCGGAGCCATTCAATCATCGCTTATCCCTCATCCCTTCACAGACCATGTCTCGATGGCCGGACGGCCGTCGATGGCCACCGAGGACGGTCCGACGAAATCGAAAAGTTCCCCGGTGCGTTCACGCACCCGGTCGGTCACCCGAATCGCCGTGCCCCCCTGACAGGCGAGCCCCTTCGCCACGGCGACCGTCTCCCCCCACAGGTCGTAGAGGAAGCGACGGCGGCCGACGACACCTCCCACGACCGGCCCGGCACTGACGCCGATGGAGACTCCCAGTTCGAGGTGATGATCGCGGTTGAAGATGCCGACGATCCGCTCGATCTCCCGGGCGAAGGCCAGCATCCGCCGCACATGGTCGGGGCGGGTGACGGAGAGCCCGCAGACGGCCAGGTAGGTCGTGCCGATCGTCCTCACCTTCTCGATCCCTCCGGCCTCGGCAGCTTCGTCGATCGCTGCCACGAGGTCGGTGAGGACGGCGAGCGCCCGGGACTCGCCGGCCGGCGTGCCGAGCCCTTCCATGCCGACGATCTCCGCGACGAGGACCGACACATCGGCGAACTCCCGCTGGGCCCGTTCGTCGCCGTCGCGCCGTGACTCGACCGCGGAAGCGGGAAGGATGCTGTGGAGGAGTTCATCGTTCTCCCGGACCTGCGTCTCGAGCTTTTCGGTCTGCTTGCGGATGCTCGCGGCCATACCGTTGAAGACGCGGCCGAGTTGGCCGAACTCGTCCTCCGAATGGATCGGGACGCTGACATCCGTGTCGCCCGCCCCGAGGCGTTCGGCGGCGGCCATGAGGGCCCGGAGCGGACGGGTGAGGAGATTCGAAAAAGCGAGGGCGAGGAGCGTCGATGCCAACGAGAGGCCACTGGCCAGTCCGAACACCGTCCGACCGAACCGGGCTGTCGGCTCATGGGCCTCCGACTCGTCGACCGACGTCACGACTGCCCAGCGAAGGCTCTTGAGTTCGACAGGGCCGTAGGCGGCGACCACCGGTTTCCCTCGATAGCCTCTGGTCTTCATCACGCCGCTGCGGCCCCGCAGCGCCTCCTCGACACAAGCGTTGTCGACCGGCAGGAGGCACATCCCCGTCTCGAGGGCCCGCATCCTCTCGAGTACCTCCCGCGCGACTCCCTCGTCGGCGAGCGTGTTCAGCAAGCCCTCGGTGTCCTCGACCATGAAGCGGGAGCGGCTGCGGAGCGTCCTGTCGGGGCCGACGAGATAGCACTCGCCGGTCTGTCCGAATCCGGCATCCGACCAGGTGTAATTTGCCGTGAGCACCTTGTTGAACGTCTCGATCGGAAACTGGAGGACGAGGATCCCGAGCAGCTGCGATCCCTCGTAGATCGGGCTGCCGATGAAGGCCATCGGTTGGCCGAGGCTGGGGGCAAACTTCTCGAAGTCGGAGACCACGAAGTCGTCGCGCTCCTTGTGCCCCTGGAGGCTGCGGACGAGCGTGGCCAATTGCGTGGTCGCGTAGGGGCCGACCTCGAGGTTCGTGGCGAACTCGGCGGTCTTCGCGTAGCTGTAGACGATGTCGAGCGAATCGGGATCGACGATGAGGAGATCCTCGAGACCGAAAATCCCGACGGTACGGGCAAGCTCCTTGTGGAGGCGGGCGTGGATCCGCCCGTATTCCGAGGTGTCGCCCGGGGCGGCGTTGAGGGCCTGCTTCCCTTCATATGGGGCCGGGTTGGCGGCGAGGTAGTGGTATTGGAGGTAGCGCGCCGCCGCCGAGGCAGGGAGATACTGCTCGAGAACCGGCTGGCCACCGCGGCCCTCGTTGAGCTTCGGGAGGTAGTCAGTGGCGTAGAACGACGTCAGCGATTCCGACTCCGCAGGGGTGAGCGTCGCCTCGGCGAGTTGGCCGTAGGCGGCCGTGAAATCCCGCGCTGCGGCCGTCACCGTCTGGCTGTCCGACATCGCGATCACCTGATCGCGGAGGGCATCGAGCATCATCGAGACGTTGAGTGTCTTCGCCGAGCGGATCGCCGTCATTCGCTCCCGGAGCGACTGGTCGAGGGATTTCCGGCCGGAGTCGTAGCCGATCCAGGCGACGGTGCCGATCGACGCCAGACTCACCCCCAGAAGGAGGAGAATGACCTTCGATTGAATGCTCAGTCGGCCGAGGGCAGCCATGGGCTTCTCTCGTGGTCGCGGGGCGGGGCAGCGTCGGATCAATGAAAAGATAGGACGGCTGGGCGGTCATTCAACCGACCTTGACGGTCAGGTTGACCGGAAGCGTCGTCGCCAGACCGGAGAATCCGCAGAAAGGATGCCACCGGAAGCTCGTCTTCTTGGGGGGCGGGCCAACGGGGTACTCTTCGAGAACACACGAGGAGCCCGCACCATGATGACGCCCCCTGGCGATGGCAGACGTTCCCCTCGGTCGGAGGTGTTGAGCCTGGTGGGCGGCCCTGTTGGCTCCGCCCCCTCGGGGCTCGTCTTCGTGACGCTCCTCGCGATGGCGCTGCCAACGACGCTTCCCCTCGATGCCGACGCCCAGGTCCCGCCGGCCGCTCCGGCAGCGCAGGCTCCCCTTCCCACTCCGGGGGAGGTCGACACCGATGGCAGCCGGATCTACGTCTTCGTCGGCAAGACCGGCCTCGGCCACGACCATGGAATCGTCGGACGGCTCGTGTCGGGACGGGTGATCCTCGACGCCCCTCAGAACGCCGGCCAACTCGTCTTCGACATGCCATCGTTCCTCGCCGACACCCCTGAGGCCCGCAAGGCCCTCGGATTGGCCGGCGAGACCGACGCCTCCACGAGGAAGCAGACGACCGCGAACATGCTCGGCCCCGACGTCCTCGACGTGGCCCGCCATCCCACGGCGACATTCGACATCGAGTCGGCGCTCCGTCCACAGCGCCCCGTCAAAGGTGCGAAACCGACCGTCGATCTCGTCGGGACGTTCACGCTCCATGGCGTAGCGCGGAAGGTGGTGATCCCCGCGGAGGTTGGTGCGGCAGGGCGAGTCCTCCGCCTCGTTGGCTCGTTTCGCATCAAGCAGACCGACTTCGGCATCAAGCCCTACAAGAAGTTCGGTGGTGTCGTCGGCGTGGCGGACGAACTGGTGATTCATGGCGACATCCGCATCGCCGCCACCCCCGTGGCGGGGCGGGCGGCCGAACTCACCAGCCCGACGGCCCAGCCGCCGGCTGGTCGGCTTCCCGCCGAGCAGGCCGTGCCCGCCACGAGCGGCGGAGGGCGATGATCCGTTCGCCCGACGGGGCGAGCCCGATCGGGGGCGGTGATCGATGCCCTCTCGCCACGTCGTTCGCTGTGGCGCTGTCTCTCGGTGACGAATATTGGGCGCATCAGACCCCTGTTCCCGGGTACTCTGGAGTGCCGCTGGGGCTCCTGCCCTGATGCCTTCGGCAGCCGCCGTGCCGTTGCTTTCCCCCCGAGCTTGACTGTGCCCTTCTGGTCGATCCCACGTGTCCGTGAGCCCGAACTGATGGACGACCCGGCACTTGCCGAGGCCGACCACCTCCGGGCCCTCGTCGCCCTCGGCAGGATCAACACCCTCTCCCTGACCACCGCG
>CAJAYZ010000166.1 GCA_903949225.1 uncultured Planctomycetaceae bacterium | reverse complement strand
AGCTTTTTCTTCGTTCGTACAAACCAGGCCTTCGCCGGTTAACGAACCGCCGGTTCCGCCGCCCCTTCCAGAGTTGGGCGCCGGCTTCTTCCGCTTGGCACCCGAGCCGGTGTCGTCACCGCCGGGTACGACCGGCGGATCGTCCTGGCCGAAGCCGGCATCGACCTCCGGGAACATCCGGATGGCGTACTCGCCCTGCCGTCTGCCGGGTGTCAGTCGCCGCTCGTCTTATCTGGGTCTCATTCCATCGGCCCGTCGAAGGCCCGACTGAGTTCCCGGAGGAGCGACGCGAGCCCGGCCGAGTGCCTCCATTCGTCGTCATGGCCCATCTTGAGACAGCGGTCACGCAGGTCCCCTGCCGTGGCGGCATCGCCGTTCTTGCGCTCGATCAATGCCAGGATCGCGAGATCGATCGGATTGTCACCCCGGATCGACTTCGACTTCTCAAGCGACGCCTTGGCCTCTTCGAGCCTGCCACAGCGGTAGAGAGCCATGCTGCGGACCGACTCGGCCTCATCGAATCGGGATCGGACCTGCTCCGGGGCGACGTCGCGCATCCGGCATCCGACGGTCGCCAGCCCCAGGGCGCGGGTGTATTGGTCGGGCGAGAGATCGTCCCGTTTCACCACCTCGAGGGCCTGCTTCGATGCCCCCAATCCCGTGGCCAGGTAAGCACGAACGATGTCCGGATTCGCGAGCCCCGGGAGCCGGATCGCGCGGTCGTTCATTCCCAGGGCGGTTGCGGCCTGGAGTTGGAGCTCCGAGGAACTTCCCGTCGACCATTTCTCGAGCAACGCCAGCGCCTCGGGGTGCTCGAGACCGATGTCGCAGACCATCGCGGCGACCTCCAGCTTCCGCGACTGCGGCGCGTCGGTCGCGAGGGTATCGAAGTCGGGGAGCGGTCCGATCTCGAGGTCGAACAGGGCCACCGCCCGATAGGGAGATGCGGCGTGCAGTTCCACGGCGAGACAATTGCCGGTGGGGAGCAGCAGCCCCCCGTCGAGGGTCACGAACGTGCCGCTTGTCTGGCCACTGACGGGAACGAGGTTCGTGGCCGGCGTCAGCTGGTCCGACGCCGCCGGGAGCTGGTCCCGAAAGACCTCCTTGCCGTTGAGCGAGACGACGATGCCGTCGACATGCCGAACGCGCATCAGTAGCGAGGAGGAGATTTTGTCGGCGGGGGCATCGAACGTGGTGCGAAGCAACGTGCTGACAGGCCGCGCGCCAGGGAGCGCGAGATCGAACGAGGAACGGCATGGGACCGGACCGAACCCGATCGGTGTCGGATCGAGCCGCCAAGCCGAGTCATCAAACGCGGACTGCTTCCAGTCATCCCCTGTGATGTCGTCCCCCGCCGGGCGATGGCGCCACTCCCTTCCCCGTGCCACCAGCGTGCCGGCCGAGTCGGGCTCGCGATCGCCGAGGAGATCGAGCACCGCGGCCTCGAGTTCCTCGCCGCGCAGGTCGGTGAAGCGGATCCGACCCTCCTTGTCGAGAACGTACACGGTGGGCCAGGACTGGATAGCGTAGTCCGCGGCGATCGGACCCTCGGTCCCGTCGAGCCAACTCCGCCAGGTAACGGTTCCAGCGGAGATCACGCGCTTGGCCCGTTCCGACTCGTCGCCATTGATCCCCAAAAGCGCGAAGGGGCGATCCCGGAGGCGTTCCACCATCTCGCGTTCGTGACCGTACATGGCACGGCAATGCGGGCACCAATCGGCCCAAAAGTCGAGCACGACCACCTTCCCGCGGTATTCGGAGAGACCGAACTCGACGCCATCGGCGTCGGTGCCGCGAATCTCCGGCGCGACGCTGCCGATCGCCGTCCGTGCGGAGGCGAGGAAGTCCTTGAGAGCGCCGCGGACCGTGTTCCCATCGACCTTCTCGTCGCCGAACCGGGATTCCATGTCGGTCGCCAGCTCGCGGGCTTCGGCCGAAAAATCGTGGGCACGATCTCCGGTGTACGCCGTCATCAGTGACAGGCCGGCGGTAGCGCGGGCCGTCGGCGTCTCGCCGTGTTCGATGATCGAGCGGAGGAACCGCTCCGACTCGGGCGACCAGGGCAGCGAAGCGAGGGCGTCGGCCGCCTCCTGCGTCGGCGGGATGAGCGACGGATCGGCGACCGCTTCGCCGATCACCTTGTCGAGGTAATGGCGTCCTGGCGGTCCTGAGGTGGCGACGACCTTTGCGGCCGTCCGCAGCGCGTCGATCGACGTCTCCCGTCCAGTCTGCTCGCGGATGATCTCGGTGCAACGCAGCAGCGTCGCGGGCCCCGGATTGTTCCGTCGCATCAACTTGCCGATCGCCGCCATGTCTCCTCCGGCCCGCTGGAGATCGACGTTGAACTGCTGGAACTCCCGGACGAAACCGCGCTCGATCTCAGCCACGGCCTTCGTCCGGGGAACGTTTGCTCCCGGAACGGGGAATGCGGTCACGGACGCCTCGTCGGCGAGCTTGCGGAGGATGT
>CAJAYZ010000165.1 GCA_903949225.1 uncultured Planctomycetaceae bacterium | reverse complement strand
ATTGCCCTCGGCGACCGGCTCGTCGTCGCCGGCGAATGGGGCTGGTCGGTGGAGGCCGACGGCGTGCCGCTGCTTCCCACCGGTCCGTGGACGGTCTGCTGCTTCGAGTCGGACGCCAAAGCGTCGTTCCTCGAGATCGTCGCCCCGCTCCCCGGGGGCCTTCAGGCCGAGCGACAGATCGTCCTCCTGCCGCGCGACCGGGTCCTGATCCTCACCGATTCGATCACCGACGCCGGGGCCTGTCTTCCTGCCTCGGGGCGGCCCGACCGGATCGCCTACCGCAGCCATCTCCCCCTCGCCGAGGCCGCGGCCAGTCGCGAGGCAGAGACCCGTGAGCTTCGCCTGAAAGTCGGCGACCGGCAGGCGTGGCGCGTGCTTCCGCTGGCGCTGCCCGAATGGCGGACGGCCACTGCGGCCGGCACGCTCGAGGAGGATGGAGATGTCCTGCGGCTCCGCGGCGAAGGGCAGGGGGGGCGGTACTCTTTTCCGGTGTGGTTCGATCTCGAACCCGACAGGTCTGATCTCCCCCTCACCTGGCGGCCGCTGTCGGTGGCCGATCAGCGGCAAAACCTCAAAGCTCACGAAGCGGTCGGCTTCAGGGTTCAGGTCGGGCTCGAGCAGTGGCTCCTCTATCGGGCCCTCGACACCCCCCGCAACCGCACCCTCCTCGGCTGCAATGTGGCCTGCGAGTTTCTCGTCGGGCGGCTGCGCCGCAGCGGCGAAGTGTCGCGAACGCTGGAGATCGAATGACGCCCCGCGGGCGCCTCCGATGAACACTCAGGCCTTCCCCCCATTCGATCCCGCCACGCCTGATCCGCAGCTCCGCGACCGCTGCCGTGGCAACCTGGCCCGCGTCCGGGATGCCGTGGCGGGAGCCTGCCGACAGGCGGCCCGCGCCGCGGAGACGGTGCGAATCGTCGGGGTGACGAAGTATGTCCCGCCGGCCTGGGCCGCCATGCTTCTCGAGGCCGGGTGCGCTGACTTGGGGGAGAGCCGCCCGCAGAGCCTGTGGGACCGGGCGGCGGCCTTTACTGCCGCAGGCACCCCCTGGTCGGCCGCCCGCTGGCATCTCATCGGTCGCCTCCAGCGCAACAAGGTGCGGCGGACGCTGCCGGTGGCGTCGCTCATCCACTCGCTCGACAGCCGCCGCCTCCTCGACGAGATCGCGGCCGATGCGCTTACGCAGCAGCGTCGTGTGGAGGCGCTCGTCGAGGTCAATCTCGACGGTGATCCCGGCCGGAGCGGCATCGCCCCCGAGGAGGTGGGATCGCTCCTCGATGCGGCAGCGGGAGGGCCGGTGGAGATCCGCGGGCTGATGGGGATGGCGTCGGCGCCAACACCAGGGGGGCCGACAGGTGACGACGGCACGGCCCGCCGCCAGTTCGCCCTCCTCCGGGCGCTTCGCGACCGGCACGCGGCCGATCATCGCGGGCTTGTCGAACTGTCGATGGGGATGAGCGGCGACTTCGTCGACGCCATCCTCGAGGGGGCGACGATCGTCCGCATCGGCAGCACCCTCTGGGAGGGAATGGACGATTCGAAAGGCCCGGCCGGCTGATCAGGTGTCCTCGAAGCGGACCTCGAGGATCTCCATCCGCATCGTTCCGGCGGGCACGGCGATGGCAACCGTCTCCCCGACCTTCCGGCCGAGCAGACCTTGGGCCAAGGGGCTCGCAACATTGATTCGCCCGGCGTCGAAGTCTTCCTCGCCGGCGCCGACGAGGACATAGATCTCCTCGTCGCCGAACTTGAGATCCTTGACGACGACGGTGGCCCCGAAAACCACCTCGCCATTGGCCTCCTTCGGCCGCTCGACGATCACGGCGCGGGCAAGCTTGTCGGCGAGCATGTTGATCTTCGCCTGCATCATCCCCTGGCTCTCGCGGGCGCCGTGGTATTCGGCGTTCTCGCTCAAGTCCCCCTCGCTCCGGGCGGCGGCCACACGCGCGGCAATCTTCGGCATCTCCACCGAGTTCATGTGTTCGACTTCGGCGCGGAGCTT
>CAJAYZ010000164.1 GCA_903949225.1 uncultured Planctomycetaceae bacterium | reverse complement strand
TGTGGATAAAGTTCCGGCCCGACCGCACGAGGCGGTCGCGAGTGCGTAGCACTCGAGAAAACCGGAGGTTTTCCAAGTGGAAAAAGGTCATGGATGACTTTTTCCACGGGCAGCTAGGGGCGCTCCGCGGGCAACCGCTTTCATCGCCGAGGGCCCTTCTGCGCGGCGGGGGGCGGCGGTATCCTGTGCGGCTCGCCGCGACAACCGCGGACGTGTCGGCCCCGAGGCTTGTTTCCATGGACATCAACAACATCCTCACCCTCCGGCTCCGCGTCACTGACGCTGCGGGCACCGTCCGCGACTGCCCTGTGATCGCCTCCGGGCTGCTCGCCTACGAAGACTACCCCGAGGCCGATTGGGACCGCTTCATCCCCTGGCGGGTCCTTGATCTGGCGGATGTCGTTCCCCCCGGCATCAGCACGCCGCGACAGGTGGCGCTCGACATCGAGGAGGTCCTCACCGGCCGCTGCCGCCGGGTGGTGACGCAGATCCTGGCGATGAGCCGGGTGACGATCTCCTGGGACGACGTCCGGGAGAGCCCGGGGCGATTCGACGTGATCCTCGATCTCACCGAACCGCAGGGGGCGGCGCAAATCGCGAGGCTCGAGGCCGATGGCGGCGAGGTCGCCCTCGCGTCGCATGTCCGCGTCCGCGGCGATCACATGGAAGACCTGCTCGACGGCTGATCGGCTATTTGCCCTCGATCGCGATCGTGATCGGCTGCCCGGCCTTCACCTCGGCGACAAGCCCCGAGGTCGCGGCCTTTTCGGTCTTTGCGGGCACCGCCCGGAGTGTCCCCTCGAGGTCGCGGACGGCCACCGGTCGCCCGTCGCCGGCGGTTGCCGCCGCCTTCTTTCCCTGGGCCGCCATCCCGGAGTACATCGACGTCATCACCGCCACCTTGTAGCGGCCGGGCTTGATGTCGTAGAGCTTGAACGAGCCATCCTTCGTGATCTGGCTGCTCGACGACTCTCCCCCGCCCTCCGGTTCGAACATGATCAGCCCCATCTCCAGCGGCGTGCCGTCGAGCGTGGCCGTGCCCGTGGCCTGAATCCCCTTGAGCTGGGTTCCCTGCTGGCCGCAGCCGACGAGAGCCACGAGGGCAACGACGACGACCGGAGCGACGGCAAAGCAACGAGAAAGACGCATGCAGGGGATCCTTGATGAGGCTTGATGATGTTTGATGGGGAGCCGGGGGCGCTGCCAACCGTCACGTCATTCGAGTTCGACGTTCCCGCCATCCTTGGGGAGGAGGCTCTGGCTCCAGGGAATCGTGTCGACCGCCGTCGACACCGTCCGCACGCTGCCATCCCCCATGCCGCAGAGGACCACGCCAGCGGAGTGGCCGATGGCCCGATACTCCTGCCAGATGCACTGCGCGGGCTTCGGCGTCGACATCGGCGTGAAGAACGTCTTGTAGGCCGGATTGTTGGGGTCGTTGGTGTAGGAGGTGTTCGTACGGCCGAAGACAGGCCAGTAGCGATCGTCGGCCGGATGGCCCCAGGCGTTGCCGAAGGTGTCGCTGTTGTTCGGCCCGGAATCGGGGCCGCAGGCCATCCTCCGCTCGGCGAGGAAGATCGTCTTCGAGGTGCCGTCGCTGATGTCGGCGAACCGGCGCTGGCCGTGCGTGTTGTGCCACGTCCAGAGGTCGCTTTTGTTGTTCTCGGGGCGGCCGAAGACCTGGAAATTGCAACCGTAGCTGCAGAGGGCAAC
>CAJAYZ010000163.1 GCA_903949225.1 uncultured Planctomycetaceae bacterium | reverse complement strand
TCGAACCAGTGCCGGGCCATCCGCTCGCCGAAGCGCGGCGAAGCGAGGAGCCGGTCGACGAGTCGCTCGTGGGGGCCGGGCGCCGTGTCGGCGCTGAAGGCTGCCACCTCCTCCGGCGTCGGCGGGAGGCCGTGGAGATCGATCGACACCCGGCGGATGAAGGAACGCCTGTCGGTCTCGGGCACCGCCACGAGCCCTTCCTTCGCCAGTCGCTCGTCGAGAAAAGCATCGATCGGGTTTTTTGGATTGGGGCCGTTGTCACCCGGCAGTGGCGGGGAGACGAGGGGGCGGAGCGACCACCAGTCGCCGGCAGCGGCGGCCGCGGCCGGCTCGGCGACGCGCGGATCGACGGCGCCGTCCCGCACCCAAGCTTCGAGGATCGCGATCTCGGCGTCCGGGAGCCTGTCGTCGGGCATCTTCAGATCGGCGTCGAGATGCCGCACCGCCCGGATGAGGAGGCTCTCGTCAGGCGAGCCGGGGAGGATCGCCGGCCCACGGTCGCCGCCGGTCGCCCAACCGCTCTTCCAGTCGAGGGCCAGGTTGCCCTCCATCTGGCCGGCGGCATGGGAGTGGCAGCCCAAGCAGCGGCGGGCGAGGATCGGCTCGACCTCGTCGCGGAAGGTCGCGGCCGGGTCCGCTGCCCCGGCGGCCCCGGAGATGCCGCTCACAAGGAGCAGGGCGATGGCGACAGCCGCGCGGAGCGAATGGAGTCGTCGCACTTTTTCTTCCCTGGCAGGCTGAGGATAAAGTTCCCGCCGCTTTCGGCGGCCCGATGCCGGCCTCCACCCGCAATCGATTCTACCTCGGCTCCGCCCGAGCCCCCGACGCTCAGCGGGCGATACCGACCAGTTGGGCACTCCAAAAAGGGTGGAAGCCGGCCGATTCGACGGCAATTCCGGCCCGGACGAGGGCTGTCACCAGCGCGGCCGGCGGGGAGAGGACCGGGTCGATCCGGCAGTCGACGGTGTGGTCGTCGACGAGATGGGCCTCGGGCACCCGGTCGGCGAGACACTCGCGGGCAGCGACCGCGTCGCGTGGCACCGTCACGCGCCACGTCCAGGTTCGGCCCGGCGCGAACGTGGCCGGATGAGCTGGCCCGCGGGCGAGGATGCGCCCTCCATCGAGGAGGGCGACGTGGGTGAAGCAGGCCGGCACGATCGCGTCGTCGAGCGCAGCGACGACCGTCCGCTCGACGAGCACTGCGGCTTCGATGAGCTTCTCGCACAGGTGCCGGCCGCGCGGGTCGAGGGCGCGGAACGGATCGTCGAGGGCGAGGATCGCCGGATCGTGGAGAACGGCGCGGCCGAGGAGGAGGCGCTTCGTGGTCGCTTCAGGGAGCGTGTCGAGGCGGGCGTCGCCGCTGAGCCCGGCCAAATCGAGGGCCCGCGTTCGCGCCTCGGTGAGCCGCTTGCCGGAAAGGCCGACGGCCGTGGCAAAGAGATCGAGGAACTCATCGGCCCGGATCCCCGGCCAGCCCTCGAGCGCTGCCGGGACGTAGCCACACATCCGCCGGGCCATCGCCGGCTCGCGGCGCTGCGAGCGGCCGTTGACGATGATCTCTCCACCGGCAAGCGGCACGGCGCCGGCGATCGCCGCCACGAGCAGCCCTTTCCCGCAGCCCCCAGCGCCAATCAGGGCCCACGCCTCTCCCGGGGCGGCATCGAAGGAGCAGTCGGCGATCGCCGCCACATCCCCCGCGCGGATCACGGCGCGTTCGATGTGGAGCATGGGAGGGAGGAAAAGGGGCGCCGTATCGGACGGCGGATGGGGCGGCAGGAACCTTCGCAGGCTATGGATAAAGTCTCCGCCGCAGGATGCGGCGGTCGACACCCCCGAAAAACCTAGGCTTTTTCGGGGTGTCTCGAGTGGAAAAAGGTCAGGGATGACTTTTTCCACGGTTCGTTGGGCTACGGCCGAGCCTCTCGGCGGTCATCTCGAGCGACACAAGCAACCCCTTCGCCTTGTTGAGCGTCTCTTGGTATTCGCTCTCCGGCACACTGTCGGCAACGATCCCGGCCCCCGACTGCACGTAGGCCATGCCGCCGGTGAGGACGACCGTCCGCAGCGCGATGCAGGTGTCCATCGAGCCGCCGAAGTCGATGTAGCCGACGGCGCCGGCGTAGGGGCCGCGGCGGCGGGGTTCGAGTTCGTCGATGATTTCCATGGCGCGGATCTTCGGGGCCCCCGAAACAGTGCCGGCCGGGAGGCAGGCGCGGAGGGCGTCGAAGGCCGTCCTGTCGGCGAGGAGCGTCCCGGTGACATTGCTCGTGATGTGCATGACGTGGCTATAGCGCTCGATCGACATCACATCCGAGAGCTTCACCGAACCGATCTCGGCGACACGGCCGACGTCGTTGCGGCCGAGATCGATGAGCATGACATGTTCGGCCCGTTCCTTCGGATCGGCGAGTAATCCCTCGGCGAGGGCCCGGTCCTCCTCCGGGGTGGCGCCGCGCGGCCGCGTGCCGGCGAGCGGGCGGACGGTCACCGTGCCGTCGATGAGGCGCACCATGATCTCCGGCGAGCTGCCGACGAGCGTCGCGGAGGGAGTGCGGAGGAAGAACATGAACGGGCTCGGGTTCACCACCCGCAGCGTCCGGTAGAGCTCGATCGGCGGGTGGTCGAAGGGGATGTCGAGGCGACGGCTGAGCACCACCTGGAAGACGTCGCCGGAACGGATGTACTCGATCGCCTTGTCGACGGCGGCGAGGAATCCTTCGCGGCTGAAGGTGGAGGTTGCCGAGCCGTCGCTGAGGCAGCGGGGCTCGTGGCGGGGGCCGATGTCGGCCGCTGCGGGCCAATCAGCTGGCGCGAAGAGCTTGCGAATCGTGGCGTCGATCCGCCGGCCGGCCTCGGCCCGGCCATGCTCGAGCGCCGCGGGGGAGCCGTCGCCGACGTCGGCG
>CAJAYZ010000162.1 GCA_903949225.1 uncultured Planctomycetaceae bacterium | reverse complement strand
GCAGCGCTCGGTGTCGACCAACTCGATCCCCTCCGGACTCTTGATCGAGGCATGCACCGGGCAAACTTGGTTGCACGGCGCATCGACACACTGGTTGCAGAGCTTGGGAACGAAGTAGGCGCGAAGGACATCCTCGGCCTCCGGTTGGGGCTCGCCCGACGCCGCGTATCCGATCTCCGGGACGAGGTCGACCTCGACTCTGCCGTCCTTGAAGTGGACGTAGCGTTCCACCCACGTTCGCGCCTGTCCCTCCGGCACGCCGTTCTCGACGCGGCAGGCGGTGAGACACTTCCCCGCGCCGGTGCACTTCGTCGTATCGATGAGGAAGCCGTACATCGGCTTCTTCGCTTGGGGGTGGCTACCGCCCGGGGACGCTGCGGCAGAGGACGATTCATCGCCGGCCATGGCTCCCGGAAGCAACGTCAACGACATCGCCCCGAGCGTGAGCGTGGTGGCGGTCTTGAGAAACTCCCGGCGGGAAGTTTCGCTCGCCTGATCGGGGCGGGCTGTGCTGCAGCCGCCTGAGGCACACCCGCCGGTCGCACAGCCCCCCGAGGCGCAGCCGCCTACGGCGCTCGTTGCAGACATCGGGAGGATCGGTAGCTCGAAGAGGCTCATGGTGCAAATCCTTGCCCTAGGGGCGCCGCCTTGGGTTCGATCAGGGGGCCGTGTCGTGCCCACCATGGCATTCGAAGCAGGTTTCCTTGGCGAGCGGCTCGGAAGCCCCTTGCTCCTCGAGGTGGAGGGCGACGTCGATCTTCTTGAAATCAGCCGGCATCCCCACTACCGCCGCGTGGCACGACAGGCACGTGGCCCGATCCTTCGTGACGTAGAGATCGACTTTCGTGAAGAAGTCGCCATCCCACTCCGCGGCCGGCGGGAGCGTGATCGACGGATCCTCCGCCGCCCTCCTCGCCGTCGCCACATGCTCGACGGCGTGACCGTGGCAGTGCGCGCAGCGAACCGCCTCGTGCAACGTGCCGGCCCGCTCGTGCTCCACCGACTCGTGACAGGCATGGCAGGTGGCATCAGACTGAAACAGGCTCGGCCGGGCGGCGATGTCGTCGAGCGCCGAAGCCCGGTAGGGCCCCGTCCGCCCGAAGTCGTCGGGCACAAGCTCTCGTCGCACGACCATGCCGACGAGCCCGACGGCCGCCAGGAAGGCGCCGAGGGCCCAGAGGTGTCGCGTGTCGTTGAACGAGGTCATCGCGGATCCCAGTCTGGGGCGATTCAGACGCAGAGTCATGTTTCGCCGTCTGGCCCCCGAACAAAACAGGATGATTCTATCCCGATCGACGGAGGGTCGCAATCCGCAGGGGCCCTTGCCCGTACCATGGGGCCGATTCCGGGCGGTGCATCGATTCGAGCGACGCTTCCCTTTGTCGCGCGAGGAAGACACTGCATGGCAACGCTGGCTCCGGGCGCGGGTATCAGACGAGGTCGACGACATCCGCCGCCCGGCAACGACAAGGAGATCGCGATGGGCTTCCAATCCACTGTCTCGCTCCCTGCGACGCGCGACGCCGTCCTTTCCATCGTCGCGCGTCTCGTGCCCCTCTTGCTCCTCCTCGCGCCGGCGATCGTCCTCGGCCAGCCCTTGAACGCCACCGACGCCACGGCGCCGGGAGATGCGATGATCGACCGCTGGCTCGCCGCGCGGACAACGCGCATCGAGCGGACGATCGGCGATGATCTCCTCCCCCCCGACGCGACACGGCAGGCGCGGCTCCGTGCCGAATACCTCTTCATGCTCGGGCTCGATCCGCTGCCGGCCCGGACGCCGCTCGGAACGACCGTCACCGGACGCCTCGAGGGGGATGGTTACACCGTCGAGATGCTCCATTACCGGAGCCTCCCCGGCCTCATCGTGACGGCCAATCTGTGGCGACCCACGGCGCCGCCGCCCGAAGGCGGATATCCGGGAATCGTGTATTGCTGTGGCCACTCCGGACGCGGACGCAATGGCAACAAGACCGCCTTCCAGGACCACGGCATCTGGTTTGCCCGCCACGGCTATGTCTGTCTCGTCGTCGACACCCTCCAACTCGGTGAGATCGCCGCCACGCACCATGGCACCTACCGTGAGGGGCGATGGTGGTGGCAATCCCGCGGCTACACGCCAGCCGGCGTGGAGTGCTGGAACGGAATCCGCGCCATCGACCTCCTTGTCGACCGCGCCGACGTCGATCCGAACCGGATCGGCGTCACGGGGATCAGCGGCGGCGGGGCGGCAACGCTGTGGATTGCCGCCGCCGACGAGCGGGCGAAGGTGGCGGTGCCGGTGAGCGGGATGGCCGACCTCACCGCCTATGTTCCCGACGGATGTGTCGATGGCCACTGCGACTGCATGTTTCTCGTGAACAGCTTTCAATGGCCCTGGACACGGATCGCCGCGCTCGTCGCCCCCCGTCCGCTCCTGTTCATCAACAGTGACGCCGACCCGATCTTCCCGATGAGCGCCAACGAGCGCGTGGCGGCGATCCTCGAGCGGGTCTATGCACTCCATGGGGCCGGTGACCGCTTCGACGCCCAGGTCAGCCTCGGTGGACACGCCTACCGCGCCGACATCCGCGCCGGCGCGTATCGCTTTCTCGGCTCCTATCTCCAAGATGATCCCCGCCCGGTTACCGACGGCGAAATCGACCTCGTCGACGAGCGCGGGGCCACGCCCGTCCACCCGATCCCGCCGGAACACCTCCGCGTCTTTCCAGTCGACGCCGATATCCCAGCCGATCAGATCAACACCACGATCGACGCGCGCTTCGTCCCGCTGGGTCGCCCCGAGCCGCCGCGGCCGGGTAGCTTCGAACCTTGGCGCGGCCGGTTGCTCGACACCCTCCGCCGGCAGACGTTCCGTGATCTCGCTGATCTCCCGGCAAGCTCGGCGGTCGAACGCCCCGCCCATGGCCCGTGGCGCATCGAGAGCGAGCCGGGGCTGTTTGTCGAGCTGTTCCCCCCCACGGCCGCGGCCCTCGCCACGGCAACGCGCCATCGCCTTCTCGTCCGCGGGGACGACACGGAGATCCCCGCCACGGCGAAAGAAGGCGAGGCCCTCTGGCAGCTCGACCCGCGCGGCGTCGGCGCCGGGCGGTGGACACGGCGGAATCCCCCCAACCACGTCGAGCGGTCGATGGCGCTGCTCGGCGACACTGTCGCCGGCGGGCAGGTGCGCGACACGCTCGCGGCGTTGGCGGTGATCCGCGCGGCCGATCCCGACGGCAGCAGCCCGAGGCCGATCGAGGTGGCCGGCTCAGGGGCCGCGGGGCTCGTCGCTGCCTACGCGGCGATCTTCTCCCCACTGGTCGCCACGGTCGATCTCGACCATCCCCCATCGACTCACATGGCCCCAGACGCGCCCGCCTTTCTCAACATTCTCCGCGTTGCCGACGCGCCAACGCTGCTCGGCCTGATCGCGCCGCGACCGCTCTCGATCCGCACGACCACTCCCCAGGCCTTTGCCGACACCCTCTCGCTCTACACCGCGGCGGGCTCTCCGGAAACCTGCACCGTCTCGCCGGTGGACTGAAGGCCCGGAGCTTGGCCTGTCTCAGCCGATCGCCTTGGCGATGAGGAACGCGGCCGAAGCCGCCAGCCCACCGACGAGCACCGTCTGCCAGGCGCTCCGCCAGGGGTGGCTGGTGGTGAATCGCCCCTTGATGTAGCCGAAGACGAGGAGGGCTAGGAGCGTCACCGCCACCGACCAGGCCAGCGCCACCGGCACCTCCGACACAAGCGCGTACGGGGAGAGGGGCACGAGCCCCCCGGCCACGTAGGCGCCCGCGATCGTCATGGCGCTGCGGGAGGCGCGGCGCGGATCGGGCTCCTCGAGCCCCAACTCAAAACGCATCATGAAGTCGACCCACCGCTGCTTGTCGGTGCGAATCGAGTTGGTGACCTTGTGCGCGTCTTCGGCAGAGAGGCCGTAGGTGCGGAGGACGTCCTCCACTTCCTGGGCCTCCCGTTCCGGGACCTCCTCCACCTCGCGCTCCTCACGGAGTCGCTCGGCCGCGAAATGCTCGACATCGGTGCGCGCCGCCAGATAGCCGCCGAGGCCCATGGCGATCGCGCCGGCCGCCACCTCGGCGAGCCCGGCCGTCATGATGATGCTGCTGGATTCCACCGCGCCCGACAACCCCGCCGCGAGCGCAAAGGGCACCGTCAGGCCGTCCGACATCCCGATGACGATGTCGCGGACCGACTCGGAATCCTCGAAATGCTGCTCGTGATGCGGGGCGTGACGGTCGGCCGAATGGTGGAGGTGGGTGTCGAGTTTTTCGTGGCTCATGGAGCGTTCCCGGAGAAGGGTGCCGGCGCGGGGGTGGCACGGTCGAGGAGGGCGAACTCCGCCGTCAAGCCAGGGCCGAAGGCCATCGCGAAGCAGCGATCGGCGTCGGTCGTGGCCAGCAGGTCACGGAGGATGAAGAGGATCGTGGCGCTCGACATGTTGCCATGGTCTGCGAGCACCGCCTGAGAGACCATGAGGGCGTCGGGGGAAAGGTCGAGCGCCACGCCGATGGCGTCGAGGATCCGCGGTCCGCCGGGGTGGACAGCCCAGGCCCCGATGTCGGCGATGCCGAGCCCCTCCGCGGCGAGCGTCTCCTCTACCAAGCCCCGGATCCCCCGCTCGAGTAGCCCGGCCACGCGCGGGGAGAGCGTCATCCGGAAGCCGTGATCGCCGATCTCCCAGCGCATGTCCCCGGCCGAATCGGGGAGGATCGACGACCACTGTCGCCGCACCCGCCATCCGTCGTGTGGGGGACCGTCGGCAGCAGCCACGAGCGCCGCTGCGCCATCGGCAAAGATCGCGTTGGCGACGACGAGGTCGCCGCGGCAGCCGTACTGGAAGTGGAGGCTGCAGAGCTCGACGGCGACGACGAGGACCACACTCCGCGGATCGGCGGCAAAGGCCCCGGCCACCCGCAAGCTGTTGAAGGCGCCGTGGCATCCCATGAATCCGACGTGCGTCCGGGCGACGGAGGGGGAGAGCCCGAGATCGGCAACCAGTTGCAGATCGACCCCCGGATTGGCAAAGCCGGTGCAGGAACAGGTCACCAGATGCGTGATCCTTCCGGCATCAACACCGGAGAGGACAAGAGCCTCGCGCGCCGCGGCGACGGCGAGCCTCCCCGCTTCTTCCACATAGCGCTCCATCCGGGCCGAGGTCGTCGGCCCCTCGTCCTCCGGCCCGGTGGCCGGCGGGAAAAATTGCTGCAAGGCCCCGTCGGCGGCGGGTGCTTCGAGGAGCACCGACCCACGCGTGCGGATCCTGGTCTGGTGGTACATGGCCGCCAGGGAGCGTTCCCGGCCCGGCGGCAAGTTCCCGAACGACGCGGCCATGGCGGCGGCATCGCTTTGGGTGATCCGGAGGGGGGGCGAGGCGGTGGCGATGGAGAGGATCGCAAAGCTCATCGTTGCCCTCCCCGGCCGCCGCCACCGGTGAACAGCGGCACGACCCGCGCGGCGAGGCCCGGCGCGATCCGGGCGGAAGCCACGGCGGCCGTGACGAGCGCCGGGCTCTGCAGCCATGACGTCACGCGCCGGCAGCGCGCGTGGGGAGCGACGAAATGACGATGATGCGCCCCGGCATACACCTCGCCGACGCGAGCCCCGCAGGCTTCTTGGAGGATCGTGTCGGCCGCGATCCGGGCGCTGGCCAGGGCCCAGCCGATCCCCTCGCCGGTGAACGGCTCGACATACGCGGCCGCATCGCCCACGCGGAGAATGAGCCCTCCCTCCGCGGACGGCGGGAAGCGGCGCGTGAGCGGGGGCGTGGCGGTATACCGGGCTGCGTGGAGGGCGTCGGCGAGCCGCGGGGAAAGCGCATCCGGAGTCGAGCCGAGCACCGCCAGAACCGCGCCAGCCGCACCTCCGCCGCCTCGCACCGCCTCACGGTCGATCGCCGCAGCCACGTCGATCCGGCTATCCTCGAGGCGGACAATCCCGCAGTAGCCTTGCTTCCCCACCATCATGCGCAGCTCGCCGGGGGGGAGATCGACACAGTCTGCGGGAAGCGTCGTTCCAAGGCCGATCATGCAGCGCTTCCCGGCGGCGCCCGGGCCCCGGCGGTCTTGAATCGCATCCACGTTCGTGTCCCCGCGAACTCGATCGACAAGCCCCGTGGCCAGCACGCAGCGATCGGCTCCGATCGTCACGACGGACCCATCCGCAACGCTCCTCAGGGTCACGCTCACGGCGGTCCCGTCGCGCGTCGAGACGGAAACGACATCGACTCCGGGAAGCCAATCGACGCCGGCCGCCGCGGCTGCCTCGACGATCGCCGTGTCGAGCGTTTCCCGCGACAGCACTCCCCCGCCGCCCACCGCGACCCGGGCTGTCCATCCGCCAGAGGAGAGTGCGAGCGTGGCGAGCGGAATCGGCACGCCAGCAGCGAGAGGCAGGGCGAGCCGGGCGAGCTCTCCGATCGCAACCGGCGACAGACAACACCCGCACACCTTGCCGCGCGGCATGCCGGCTCGATCAACAAGCAGGACGCGCAATCCTTCTCGTGCCAGCCGCAGACTCGTGGCCGCGCCGGCCGGTCCGGCGCCAACGACGATGCATGCCCAGGGACCGAGCGCGGCGCCCAGCGTGGTCGTTCCCGGGACAGTCGTGGGAAACGTCGTCATCAATCCTCCCCCAAGGCGCGCCACACGATCGAGACGCGCTCGGGCCAGACACGCCGCACGGTCGCGCCACGGAGGCCGACCGACTCCAGCAGCGCCCGATACTCCGCCGGCGTCCGGGCCGCACGAACGGAGCGTGGCCCATCGACCCTGGCCACCCTTGATCCCGTCAGAAAGAGCGTGGCGACATACGCGAGGAACAGCCCTGCCGGGCTGCGAATCAGATCGGAGATGACGATCCCGCGGCGGGCGGCCGACGCCATGACACGGAGGAGTTGGCGGGCGTCGTCGTCGTCGAGGTGATGGAGGAAGAGCGAACTCACGGCCACGTCACAGGAGGGACAGCCCTGAGCCGTGACGTCGCGGAGCATGAACGTCGCCGGGCTGCCGAGGCGGGCGGCGAGGTCGCGAGCGCGCTCGATGGCCCGCGGACTGATATCGATGCCGGTGATCGTCACCGCTCGCCACCGCGAGGCCCCACTCAGCCGCCGGGCAAGATCGATCGTCACGTCGCCGCCACCGCTGGCGACATCGATCACCTCGAGCCCCGCTGCACGATTTTCTTGGTCGCCGGCCAGGGCCACGACACCCGCAGCGAGTCGCGCGGTGGTCAGGGAGAGGGTGTTGATCCTGCCGAGGGCGACGAGGGCCCGGAAGTGGTCGGCCTCGGCAAGCGCCGGGTCGTCCATCAGCTCGGGCTCACGGACACGTGGGATCGACCAGAAGGGCACGGGCAAGCTCGGTGGGGAAAACAACGGCACGGCGGCTGCCGAAGGCATCAGGGCAG
>CAJAYZ010000161.1 GCA_903949225.1 uncultured Planctomycetaceae bacterium | reverse complement strand
CTCCTCGGCCTCTACATGCTCGTGCCCCTCCTCCTCATGGGTGGATTCTGGATGACCCTCCGCCGGGCCCGCGACCCGCTCGGCGGATCTGGATTCCTCGGGGGATTCAGCAAGTCGCCGGCCAAGCGCTACGGATCGAGCGACCGCCAGGTGACGTTTGCCGACGTCGCCGGCCTCGAGCAGGTGAAGGAGGATCTCAAAGAGATCGTCGACTTCCTGAAAGATCCGCGCCGCTTCCAGCGCCTCGGGGGACGGGTGCCGAAGGGGGTGCTCCTCATGGGCCCGCCGGGCACCGGCAAGACGCTCCTCGCCCGGGCCGTTGCCGGCGAGGCGGGCGTGCCCTTCTTCTCGATCTCCGGCAGCGAGTTCATCCAGATGTTCGTCGGCGTCGGCGCGTCGCGCGTCCGCGACCTCTTCAAGACCGCCAAGGACGCCTCGCCGGCGATCCTGTTCATCGACGAGATCGATGCCGTCGGTCGCCATCGCGGCACCGGCTTGGGCGGCGGCCACGACGAGCGTGAACAGACCCTCAACCAAATCCTCTCCGAGATGGACGGCTTCAGCCCGTCGGAGGCGGTGATCGTGCTCGCCGCCACGAACCGGCCCGACGTCCTCGATCCCGCCCTCCTCCGCCCTGGTCGCTTCGACCGCCACGTCACCGTCGATCGCCCCAACCACAAGGCGCGGCTGGCGCTGTTTCGCGTTCACACGAGGAAAGTCCCGCTCGCGGCCGACGTCAATCTCGACCGGCTCGCCAGCGGCACGGTGGGCCTGACCGGCGCCGACATCCGCAACCTCGTCAACGAAGCCGCCCTGTGGGCGACGCGCCACGACAAGGACGCCGTCGATTCCTCCGACTTCGACTACGCCCGCGACAAGGTCCTGATGGGCCCGAAGCGCGAGGAGGTGCTCGTCGGCCGCGAGAAGACGATGACGGCCTACCACGAGGCGGGGCACGCCCTCGGCTCATGGCTCCTGTCGGGCGTTGACAACCTCCACAAGGTGACGATCATCCCCCGCGGCCGGGCCCTCGGCGTCACGCAGCTGGTGCCGGAAGAGGATCGGATGAACATCGGCCAGTCCGATCTCGAGAACCGGCTCGTCTTCATCCTCGCCGGACGGGCCGCGGAGAAGCTCGTGTTTGGCGAATACTCTGCTGGCGCCGAAAATGATCTCGTCCAGGCCACGCGTCTGGCGCGGCGGATGGTCGCCCACTGGGGGATGAGCGAGAAGGTGGGGCCGGTGGCCTGCCACGGCTCGAACGAACACCCGTTCCTCGGCCGCGACGTCTACGAACAGCGCGAGTTCAGCGATCACACCGCCCGCGTCATCGACGACGAGGTGACCCGGATCCTCGGCGAGGCCGCCATCCGGGCGACCAAGCTCCTCTCCGACAACCGCGACAAGCTCGACCGGCTCGCCGCAGCCCTCGAGGAGCGCGAGATGCTCGATGACACCGACCTCGTCGGGATCGTCGGCCCCGCCGCCCCGCGCCGCCCCGAGGATCAACTTGCCGCCGTGCCGCTCCCCCCGCCGCTGCCCGGTGCCATTCCCGCCGCCCGCGACTGACGCCGCGTCGGCCCCGTTCCCTCACTCCGCCCGCAGTGACCTTCTCCCCTTTCCTGCAGCATGCTCGCCCACACCGTTTTCTTTCGGCTCAAGGATCGTTCCCCGGCCGCGATTGAGCGCCTCGTCGCCGGGTGTCGCGAGCACCTCTCCGGCCATCCCGGCGAGGTCGTCTTCGCCGTTGGCACCTGTGCCCCCTACGACCGGCACGTCAACGACCGCGACTGGCAGGTCGCTCTCCACATCGTGTTTGACTCGCGCGCTACCCACGACACCTACCAGCAGGCCGAGCGGCACGAGATTTTCATCGCTGCCCACGCCGACAGTTGGGAGCAGGTCCGCGTCTTCGATGCCGACCTCTCCGCCTGCAACACCTGACGCTCGCGTCACACGACCCGGCAGCGCGACAGCGAGATCGCGCCGCCGAAGCAGATCGCGACGTCG
>CAJAYZ010000160.1 GCA_903949225.1 uncultured Planctomycetaceae bacterium | reverse complement strand
TGCCGATGTACAACGACACGCTCGCCGTCGACAAGCCGGTCCTCATGCACTGGTGCATGGCGGCCTGCTACCGGCTGTTCGGGATTTCCGAGATCCCCGCCCGGATCCCCTCGGCCTTGGCAGCGCTTGCGACGGCGCTGGCGCTGCTCCGCGCCGGCACGGCCTGGTTCTCCGTCCGGACGGGCGTGGTGGCGGCGCTGGCCTGGATCGGCTGCCTCCTGGTCGGGATCGAATCGCACGCCGCCACCCCGGACGCGATCCTGACTGCGCTGACGACTTGGATGACGGTCCTCGCCACCGAGCCGCTCCTCCTCGCCGCGACCGCCGGCTCCCCTGGCTCATCGAAGCGGCTCTCCGCTGGCAAGGCGGCTCTGGTCGGAACCCTCGGCGGCCTCGCGGTCCTCTGCAAGGGACCAGTCGGCTTCGTCGGCCCGTTGGCGGTGATCCTCCCGTGGGTCACGGCCATCGAATGGCAAGCCCGCCGTGATCCGTCGGCGTCGGTCGGCCGGCAGATGCTGACTGCGATCCGAGCTGGCTTCGGGTCCGTGGCGTTCATCCGTCCGGTGATCCTCACCCTCGCGATGCTTGCTGTCGCCGCCCCGTGGTATGTCGCTGTCGGCCTCCGGACCAACGGGGAGTGGCCGGCAGGGTTTTTCCTGATTCACAACGTCGGCCGCTTCGCAGCCCCGATGGAGAATCACAGCGGCGGCATCTTCTTCCACATCCTGGCGATGCTCGTCGGCTTCTACCCCTGGTCGTGCTTCCTCCCCTTCGCCATCGTCGTGGCATCGTGGCGGGCGACCAGCACCGAAGCTTCCCCGCTCGAGCGGCGCGGCCTCGGCTTGGCCCTTCTCTGGCTGCTGGTGTGGGTCGGTGCCTTCTCGCTGGCGGCAACGAAGCTGCCCAACTACGTCCTTCCCGCCTACCCTGCCGCCGCCCTCGTCGTCGCCGCGACGGCCACGCGCTTGGTCAACCGCGGGACGGTGACCATGCCCCGGTGGCTGGCGGCCGGACTCGGATGGGTCGTGTTCGGCGGCGTGGCCACCGTGGCAACGATCCTCGTCGTCGGCCGGTTCGGCGTAGCCGGAGCGACCCCGGCAGCGCTTGTCGGCCTCGTCCCGATCCTCGGCGCCGCGGCGTGCTGGTGGGGGGCCCGCAGCGGTCGATTCGATCCCTTGGCTGCGATGGTCGGCTTGTCGCTGGTCTACACGGGCCTGGCCGTCGGCCCGGCCGCGGCGCGGATCGCCGGAGCGAATGCGTTGCCCGGCCTCGTCGAGCAGGCCCATCGTCATGCCGGAGGAACGGCCCGGCTGTCGACCTACGGGCAGAACACCCCAAACGTCGTCTACTACGCCCGTGGCCATGTCAACGAATGGCGCCCTGAGCTGGCCGACCAGGCGATCGCCGACCTTTCCACCGGCGATTGTTCCATCCTCCTGGTCACGGAGGAGGCTCTGCGGACGATCGAATCGAATCTGCCGTCAGGCACCGGTGTCGTGGGCCGCGTCCGCCCCCTCTTCAAGGATGGAGACTTCCTCCTCATCGGCAGGACAGACGCCCCCCCGCCGCGACAGGCCGCTACGGAGAGCCTCACTCGATGACCACTCAAGCCTCTTCCGGACATGGCCCCGACATCCTGCCGCACCGCCCGCTGAACCGGGCCCGCCCAGCCTCCCGGGGCCTGCTGTCGATCGTCATCCCCTGCCACAACGAGGAGGAGGTGATCGAGTCGACCCATCGCCGGCTCGTGGCGGCGCTCCCGTCGACAGGGATGGATTTCGAGATCCTCTACATCGACGACGGCAGCCGCGACCGAACCCTCTCCCGCCTCGAGGCAATCGCGGCGGCCGATCCCCGCGCGACGGTCATCGAGTTGTCGCGAAACTTCGGCCAGCAGTCGGCGATGTCGGCCGGGCTGGCACGGGCCCGCGGCGACGCGGTCGTGATCATCGATGCCGATCTCCAGGATCCTCCCGAGGTGATCCCCGAGATGGTCGAGTGCTGGCGGTCCGGAGCCGACGTGGCCTACGGTCGGCGGCGGTCGCGCGAAGGGGAAACGTGGTTCAAACTCGTCACCGCGAGTTGCTTCCATCGCTTCTTCGCGAGCCTCGTTCCCTATCCGATCCCGGTCGACACCGGCGACTTCAAGCTCCTCGACAGGGCCGTGGTCGACGCCGTCTGCAGCCTGCCCGAGAAGCGGCGCTACCTCCGCTCACTCGTGGCCTGGACCGGCTTCCGGCAGGAGCCTGTCTGGTACGACCGGCACGCCCGCTCGGCCGGCGAGACGAAGTACTCGACCAGGAAATTGATCCGCCTGGCGATCGATGCGGTCATGCTTTCCTCCGACACGCCCCTGCGGGCCGCCTGGTGGGCGGCCGGAATGCTGGCGACCATCGGCGTCGGCTGTACGCTCCTCGCGTGCCTGATGCCCACCGGCGACGGGTCGCTCGTATCGGCGATCGCCGCAGTCGTCACCCTGGCGGGGGCGATCCAGACCTCCGCGGTAGCCATCGTCGGCGAATATGTCGTCCGCACCTACCGCGAGGTACAAGGCCGCCCCTCATGGGTCGTGAAGCGGACGATCGATGGGGAAGGCGCCGCAGCGGCGCACTCCGATCGCCCCGGATCGCGCGCGGCCTGAAATCCCTCCCTCCGCCCACACACCTGCGCCCCCGTTCCCGCCTCGAGAGGCAGGAACAGGGGGCAGGGGTGGATAAAAGATCGACGGGAGTCGCCGCGATCACTTCTTCAGTTCGGCCTCGATCGCCTTCACGAAGGCCTGGTCGTCGGGCTTCACCTGCGTGGCGAAGCGGCCGCTGATCGCTCCGTCCTTGCCGATGATGAACTTCTCGAAGTTCCACTTCACGTCGCCGTTCGGCTTGGCCTGGGTGGTGAGCGCCTTGTAGAGGGGCGACTGGCCGTCCCCCTTCACTTTGACCTTCGAGAACATGTCGAACGTGACGTTGTACTTCGAGCTGCAGAACTTGGAGATCTCCGCATCGGACCCCGGCTCCTGGGAGCCGAACTCGTTGGCGGGGAAGCCGAGGATCACGAACCCCTGGTCTTTGTAGGTGTCGTAGAGCTTCTGCAGGCCGGCGTACTGGGGCGTGGCGCCACATTGGCTGGCGACGTTGACGATGACGACGACCTTCCCCTTGTAGTCGGCGAGATCGACCTCGGTGCCGTCGATCTTCTTGACCTTGCCGACCAGCGGGGAATCAGCGAGCGCCGGCGGGACGGAGACCGCGCCGGCGAGGACCGCGAGGAGGAGACTGCAGGTTAGGCTGCGGAGGTTCATTGATCGGTTCCAAGGGATGGGCCACATACCATGGAGCGACATTGCTCCGGGCACGGGCAGACAAACTCCACAAATGGTAGGGGGGATCGGCGAAGCGTGTCAAAAAAACTCGCTCGCCAGGGGTGTCCGGCCGGCCAAGGCTCGCCCTGCGGGCCGGCGGCCACGACGTCGGCGCCGGCTTGCTCGGCATACTGGGAAAAATTCTCCCGGAACTTGGCCGCCAACGACCGGGCGGCCTGCTCCCAGTGGTGGGGATCGGCCCACGCCCGGGCCGGGACGAGGAGCTGTGGCGAAACCCCCGGCACCTCGGTGATGGCGTCGAGGCCGAACACCGGATCGCGCTCCACCGCCGCCCGGTCGAGGGCGCCGCTGTGGATCGCGTCGATGATCCGCCGCGTTGAGGCTAGGTC
>CAJAYZ010000159.1 GCA_903949225.1 uncultured Planctomycetaceae bacterium | reverse complement strand
CGCGGATCCCGGCTTGCGAGGCGGAGCGGCTGAAGAGCACAAGGAGCACGAGAAGTGCGCCCATCGTGCACAGCAGCACGGCCAGGAAGGGGAACAGCGAGATCGTCGGCGCGGCGGCGGGGGTGCGACGGCTCATGCGGCCCTTCTCGAACGCGGGAGGGCGTGGAGCTCGACGCGGCGCGGTTCGGCGGCCCCGTCGGCGGCCCTGCCCGCGAGGAGCTGCACGGCGGCGGAGAGAGTCGCGAGCGTCTCGTCGAACCGGCCCGTGGCCGTGAGCGCGGAAAGGTTGTTCTCGAGCGAGCGTTCCAGATCGGTGACGTCGCGGGTGGCATCGACAACCCGCTCGAGGAGCTCGGTCTGGTCGGCGAGCGCCTGCTGGTGGCGTTCAAAGCCCTCCATGGCCGTGGTCAGGGCCTCGGCGGCCTTGGCCCAGCGATCTTCCCGCTGGCTCGTGACATGGGCCTGGGCACGAACGAGCGACTCGCTCCATTGCGAGAGGCTCGAGCCGAGCGAATCGGAGAGCGCCGAGCGGAGCTCTTGGCCGCTGGCCGCCACGGCGCGAGAGAGGCTGCCGGAAGCCGCCTCCTCGAGCGCCCGCCAGGAATGCTCCTGGGCCTGGAGGAGCTTCTCGGAGCTGCGTGACACCGCCTCCGAGAGCTTCGCGAGCGCCACCGCCGTGCCGTCGTCGGCCGCAACGGACTGGAAACGACCCGCCAGGCCGATCCAGGCCGTCGAATCGACGCGCGTGAGGAGCCGCTGCTCGGCCCGGTCGACGAAGAACTGGATCAGCATCAGCACCATCGACAGCGCCAGGGCCGTGGCCGTGGTGTCGAACGCCACACCGAGCCCCGCGACGACGCCCGAGATGTTTTCCAGTTGCGTGGGCGAGAGATTGGCGATCGCCTCGGTGATCCCGATGACGGTGCCGAGAAAGCCCATGATCGGGATCGCCCAAATCACGAACCGCACCAGACCGTAGCTCTGCCCCGCCCGCGCGGCATCGAGATCGGAGAGGTATTTGAGATGGTCCTCGAGGCCCTCGGCCGAGCCGGTGCGGACGACGAGATCGAGCGCCTCGCGGAGCCGGCGAACGAGGTATCCGTCGTCTTCGGTCTCAGGGAGCTTCGCCTGGAGCCCGGTCGCCTCATCGGGCTGCTGACCACCGGTCGGGATCGCGTCGAGGAGCGGCTCATCGACGTGAGCGGCCTGACGGCGAACATCGAGCCACTTGAGCGCCAGCGCCGAGAGACCGACGGTGAACATCACCGTCTCGACGTATTCGACCCAGTGGCCAGCGAGATAGCGAATCGTGCCGGTATGCTTGATCACACCGCCGTGGATGAGGGCGAAGAAACAGAAGGCGAGCGCTCCGCCCCAGAGGAGCGGCGAGCGAATGAGACTCGTGGTGAAAGACTTCAAGTACGACACCCGATGCACCTCCCAAGCAGGCTGACCAAGGCTGTCCGGCGCGACTGCGCCTGCATTCCGCGCCACCGACACGACCCTTACCATCGGTAGGGTCTGCCTGACCGATTGAATCGAAAGACCGCGGCGGGGGAAATGGCAGCTGGACGGATGCGACCGGGCAACCTGCGGCAGTTGGCGAACCCGGTGTCGGCAGCCGGGAGCCATTGCCTCTGACTCCCCCGACGGCCTACTCTCCCCGCCGCCGCATCCGCCCGCCCCCCGCCGAGATCGCCATCGATGGAGCCACCCCCGATGTCCCTTTCCCGCCACGCCGCCGCCGGGTCGATCGCTCCACCGGCTCCCACGCGCTCTTTCGGCTCGCTTTTCGTGCCGCTCTTCGTCGGCGTCGCCCTCACGCTGGCTGGAGGGGGGATCATCTCCGCCCAGCAGCGGGGCGTGCGTTCGGGCCTGGCGGGGAGTGCCACAGGCCCGGTAGGGGAAGGGGGCACGTCGCCGCTCTGGATCAGTGCCGCGCCGCTCGACGACGGCCGACAGCTCGTCCTCATCATCGATCCGCAGATGCGGAATGCCGCCGTTTACCATGTCGACGGAGCGACCGGCTCCCTCACCCTGCGGAGCACGCGGAACATCGCCTGGGATCTCCTCGTGCCGGAGTACAACGCCCAGGAGCCGCGCCCGGCCACCCTCAAGAAGATGCTCGATGTCGGCGCGGAAGGTGTCCCGGCTGGGCAAACTCGACCGTGACCGGCTCTGCCGGCCATTCCGGAGGCGCCCGGCCCAGACGAGATCGTGGACTTCGACGCAGGATTCGTCGACACTGACGTTGGAGAGATCCCCCGTTCCCCGCACCCGTCAAGGCAGCCATGGCCGGCAAGTTCATGTCGCCCGAGGAAGCAGCCCGGCTCCTCGGCGTCTCCGTCGACGAAGTCAATCGCCTCGTCGATCGCAAAAAACTGTTCCCGATGCGCGACGGCGCCACACTCAAGTTCAAGACCGACGACGTTGAGCGGCTCGTGCGCACCCTCGGCGAGGAATCCGCCTCCGGGATCGACGAACTCGAACTCGACCTCCCGGGGCTCGTCCTCGATGACGAACGCGCCGGCGCCGCGGCGGACGACGACGACCAACTGATCCTCGACGACGGCGCCGAGTCGATCTTTACCACGCCCCAAGCCAAGGGCCCGTCGGCCTCCGACACCGGCGTCGGGAAGGGAAGCAACGCCTCGAAGAGCAACTCCGGGCTCTCGCTCTCCTCCCCGGGTGGGCTGTCCGGTGCCGACCTCATGCTCGGCGACAGCGTCCTCGGCGATGATCTCGAAAGCGATGATCTCGCCATCGAGTCGATCGTCGGTGCGTCCTCGCCGTCGCTCGGCGGGAGCGGGATCTCGAAGGCCGGAGGATCGGGGGCCTTGTCGATCGAGCTTTCCGGGATCAGCGGCGTCTCGTCGGCCTCGCAAAAGTCCGATTCCGCAATCGGTGGTCTCTCGGGGCCCGGGCTCTCCGGGCCCAGCCTCTCCGGCGCAGGTCTATCGGGCCCGGGGCTTTCTGGCCCCAGCCTCGGCGGGCTCTCGGGCGGGCTCGGCAGCGGCGTGTCGCTCGGCGACAACAGCCTCGTCGATTCCGGCGTCGATCTCGGCAGCGCTGCGTCGGCCGCCAAGGCCGGCCCGTCGGCCGACGACTTCGAACTCGGCGGCGAGTCCAGCGACGATGAGAGTGCCTCGGTCGTGATCGCTTCCGACTCCGAGGCCGGCGACTCGAGCTTCTTCGGCCAAACCATCGGCGGGCAGAGTTCGAGCTTCGGCGATGACAGTTCGCTCGGATCGGCCGGCTCATCGGAAACGCTCGCGTTCCCGGCCCAGATGCTCGACGAGATGACCTTCAGCGTCTGGCAGATCGTCGGCCTTGTCTGCTGCTCGCTCCTCCTCCTCCTCGGCGGCTTCATCGCCTACGACCTCGTCCGCACGATCGGCAGCCCTGAAAACACGTCGCTCTCCAACCCGCTGCTCAATTCGCTGGCCGAGGTTTTCGGCTGGCGTTGACGCTTCCCGGCCCCACTGGGGCTCCGGAAGCCGACGATCTCCGCAGCAGGAGCCTGGGGACTATAATCGAGGGCGGTTCCCACCCCTCGAGCTCCTCAGTTCCATCCCATGGCTGCACGCCGGCTTGTCACGCCCGATCAACCCGCCTTCGTGCGGGCGGTGCTCACCGTCTACGAATTTCTCTCGTCGCTGAAGTTCGCGGTGGTTCTCATCGCCCTGCTGGGGATCGTTCTCGGCCTGGGAACCTTCGTCGAGAGTGCCTATGGCACCGAGGCGGTGAAGTTCGGCGTCTGGAATACGTGGTGGTTCACGCTCCTGAATGCCCTCCTGGCCGTGAGCATTTTCTGCGCGGCGGCGATCCGCTATCCCTGGAAACGCCACCAGACGGGGTTCGTGATCACCCACATCGGCCTCCTCACCCTCCTCGCCGGCTGCTTCCTGTCCCAGCGCGGCGGCATCGACGCTCAACTCCCGCTCCTCGAAGGGGAGAAGGGGGGCCGGGCCTACGAGGACTCGCTCCACTTCGCCCTCCTCCAGCGCCCGGCAGGTGGGGGGGAAGCCACGGCGCTCGATTCGGTGCCGTTCCGATCGGGGCCGTTCAATTGGAACGAGTACGGGGGCACGGGGCCGGTCCGCCGTCCGATTTTCCCTTGGAGGGTTTCGCCGCGCGACACCGGAGTTCTCCTCGACGAGCGCGGCGTGCGGCTCGAGGTTCTCGACTTCTATGCCGATTCGACCGCCGCACTCGCCCCGAGCGTTCGCCTGCGGATCGGCAGCGACAGCTTCGAGGGGGCGGGCAGCAGCGGGATGTGGATGCCGGTCGACCTCGCCTGGCAGCCCGACCCGCTCAGGGGTGCGCAGATGCGCCACCGCGGCACCGTTGGCGGCGGGACGATCGTGTTTTGGAAGCTGAGCCAGGATGCGGAAGCGGAAGCCTTCCTCACCGCCACTCCCGACCCGACCCTCGGCTTCGGCACCCGCGGCCAACTCGTCCTCGTTGCCGATGGAAAGCCCCACCGCCTCCTCGTCGATGACCTCGTCGGCCAGCCGCGCTCAGCCCTCGGTGGCACCGATCTCCTCGTCGAGCTGACCGACTTCAACGATCAGCTTTCCGCGGCCAGGCTCAAGGTTCGTCGCGGCGCCGAAGGGGCCGACGAGGAACTGGTGATTCTCGCCGACCTTCCGGAGGTCTCGATCCAGGGCTCCCGCTCCGGCGTCCAGGGCGCCCTGTGGATCGAACGGAGCGCGACCGACGCTTCCGAGCGGATGCAGGGGAAGGCCCGCAGCCGGATCGACGTCGTCCAAGCGCCGGCGGGGAAGGGGGGGCATCGTCTCCTCTTCCGGCGTTGGCAGGCCCCCGAAGTGACCAGCGGCGAACTGCCGACCGACGGCAGCCCCGTGCCGGCCTTCGAGATGCCGCGGGCCAAACTCGAGATGCGCGTCGATCGCTTCCTCCCCGCCGACAAGCTCGAGATTGCCACACTTCCCGCGCCGTTTGACAAGGCGAAGCCTCCCTCGGCAAAGCGGCGGGCGGCCCGGATCCGCCTCACGGTCGACGGCAAGGCGGAGGAGTTCTGGCTGGCCGGCATCCCCGTTCAACCGATCAACGAGGCCCCCGGGCCGACGGAGGAAGCGACCGTCACCGCGGCCCGGCGGAGCGTCACGGTGCGGATGGTTCCGGACGCCGTCGATATCGGCTTCGACATCAAGCTCGACAACTTCGAACGCAAGCTCGACCCGGGGACGAGTCAGGCCTCCCACTTCTCGAGTGTCGTCGAGTTTCTCTCGCGCTCTGGCAAGACGCTCGTCAAGGAACCGGTGACGATCACGATGAATGCCCCGGTCGACTTCTCCGATCCGGCCAGCGGTCGCTCCTACCGGCTCTTTCAGGAAAGCTTCATGGGGCCCTGGATGCCTGGGGACGACCTCTACGAGAAGTTCACGAAGAACGCCCGCGAAAAGCCGGAGCGCCTCGAGGCCTCGGTGCTCACCGTCAATTACGATCCCGGCCGGGGTGTGAAGTATCTCGGCAGCAGTTTGATCGTCGCCGGGATCTTCACGATGTTTTACATG
>CAJAYZ010000158.1 GCA_903949225.1 uncultured Planctomycetaceae bacterium | reverse complement strand
GAGTTGGCCGTCCTGGCGGACGAGCTTCCCCTCCATGTGGCTGCGGAGGTCGAAATCGCCGCGGTGGGCGATCCCCTCGAGCTCGCCGAACTCCCCCGGCGCGAGGAACGGGAAGGCGTATTCGATGTCGGCGGTGCCGACGGAATAGTGGGAGAGCTCGTCGGCGTGGTGCTCGCGGAGCTGGAGCTTCCCCTCGGTGAGGCCGAGGGAGAGATACCACCGCCAGCGCCGGTCGCGCCAGTAGCGATACCATTCAGCCGATTCCGACGGCTTGCAGAAGAACTCGATCTCCATCTGCTCGAACTCGCGCGAGCGGAAGGTGAAGTTGCGCGGCGTGATCTCGTTGCGGAAGCTCTTGCCGATCTGGCCGATGCCGAAGGGGACCTTCACGCGCGAGGTGTCGACGACGTTCTTGAAGTTCATGAAGATCCCCTGGGCCGTCTCCGGCCGGAGGAAGGCCCGGTCGTCATCGTCGCCAGCAAGGGCGCCGATCCGGGTCTCGAACATGAGGTTGAACTCGCGCGGAGCGGTGAGCGTTCCCGGCTCGCCCGCGTCGGGGCCGAGGGCGTCGGCGAGGGTCACCGTCTGGGCATGGACCGCCGTGGCGAGCGACTCGAGCCCCGAGAGCCACTCGATCTCCTCGACCTTGCTGGCGCGAACGCCAAAGCCCTTCAGCGCCCGGGTCACGGTGTGCGGCAGGGCGTCGTCCCCCGATTGATCGGTGACGACGAACAGCTTCTTGCCGCGGTGGGAAGCCCAGCGGCCGTGGAGGTGATCGAAGCGGTAGCGCTTCTTCGACTCCCGGCAGTCGATCATCCAGTCGTGGAAGAGATCGAAGTGGCCGGAGCACTTCCAGACCTGCGGGTGCATGATGATGGTGCAGTCGAGCCCGGCCATCTCGTAGGGCTGCGGGGCGCCGGCCGGCGTGGCGAGCTCATCGTGGCCGGCGACCATGTCGTGCCACCAGGCATCCTTGAGATTCCGCTTCAGGGCCACCCCAAGCGGCCCGTAATCCCAAAATCCGTTCAAGCCGCCGTAGATCTCGCTCGACTGAAAGATGAAACCGCGGCGCTTGGCGAGCGACACGATCTTGTCCATCCGCGACTGGTCGGTGGGCTTGTCCATGGAAATCCTGGCGGGTCGGGGCGGGGGGAAAGCGGGCCGGCAGTGTAGTGGCGGGGACGGGAGGGGGTCCATGGCAGACGGGGGGTGGGGGCCCGCCGGAACATGGGCCGCGACCCGTCGATTCCTGACGGCCAGAGATCGGCGGCGATCAGGGATCGAGGCGAAACCAGCCGGTGCCGCGGTCGAGGCGGGGCACGACCGGGATCGTGTCGATCGCCGCCGCGTCGCCGATGTCGGCCGCCATCCCGATGGCAAGGAGGTTTTTCCCGCCGCGGGAATCGGCCAGCGCCGCGGCGAGGGGCACGCTTGCGTCGGTCGCACCCCGGACCGTTCTCCGGAAGCGCTCGAGGGCGGCGGCGGCAGGATCGTCGACCCGCGTCGCCCCGGCGGCGTCGAGGATCGCCCCGGCGGCGAGAACGTCTTCTTCGGTCACCATGCCGTCGGTGCCGGCGCAGACGAGGTGGATCGGTCGGGGAGGCCCGCCCCCCGCGAGCGCAAGCTCAAGCGCACGGGCCGCCACGGCGCGGCGATTGACGAGGGCTCCGACGAGGATTGCCTCGGCCTGCGGGCAGGCGGCGACGGCGGCGGTGCCATTGGTCGTCGTGGTCACAATCCGCCGGCCGGCGACCGCCTGCCGGTGATAGTCCCGCGGGGCGTTGCCGAGATCGAAGCCATCGATCCTCAGGCCCCCACGCTCGCCCCCGAGGAGGCATTCCCCGCCACTCGAAGCGGCCTTAGCAGCCTTCCGGGCCGCGTCGGGGGAGAGCTCGGGACGGACCCCGATTGCCCCGTTGGCCAGGGCAGTGACGATCGTCGTCGAGGCCCGAAGGACGTCGATGACGACGACGATCCCTCCCGCGGTTTCCGATTCCTGCATACCATGAAAGCACTCGTGACAGTGCCAGGCAATCCGGTCCATGGAATCCCTCGGGGGTGCCGCGTCTGGTTGAAGGTTTGTGACGCGAGTCCGAACTCTGGAACCCGCATGAATCGCCACGCCACCATAGAGCCCCGAGAGCCCCTCGGCCAAGTCAGCGGACTGCCGGCCGCGCCGGTCGACAAGAGTGGCGACAAGGTCCGCGGCATGTTCGCGGAGATCGCCCCACGCTACGACCTCGTCAATCGGATTCTCTCCGGCGGCATCGACTTGTGGTGGCGGCATGTCACCGTCCGCCTCGCCCCGCCCCCCCTCGGGGGAGCAATGCTCGATGTCTGCACTGGCACCGGCGATTTGGCGATCGCCTACGCTGACCGGGCAGCGGCCCCGGCGGCGGCACAGGGGCTCGTGCCGAGGATTGTCGCCAGCGACTTCTGCCGCCCGATGCTCGACCGTGGCCGAGACAAGGCCGCGACGCGACATCCGCAGATTGAATGGGTCGAAGCCGATGCGATGGCCCTCCCCTTCCCTACCGCCGACTTCGATCTTGTCACAGTTGCCTTCGGGCTGAGGAACATCGCCGACACCCGGCGCGGGCTTGCCGAGATGGCCCGCGTCTGCCGCCCCGGCGGGACGCTTGCGATCCTCGAGTTCTCCCTGCCGGCCAACCGCATCGTTCGCTC
>CAJAYZ010000157.1 GCA_903949225.1 uncultured Planctomycetaceae bacterium | reverse complement strand
CGGCAGCCATCTTCCGCAGCGTCTTGTCGCGGAGGATGCCGGCGTTGTTGACGAGGATGTCGAGGCCTCCGAAGCGATCGATGGCCCCGTCGACCATCCGCTCGACGGCGGCCAGGTCGCGGACGTCGGCGGCAATCGCCATCGCCCTGTCGCCGAGGCTGGCGACGGCCCGCTCGGCTCGGGCCCGGTTCTCCCCCGCTTCATCCGGAAAAAACCCGATGGCGACATTCGCCCCGGCGTGATGGAGCGTCTGGGCGGTGACAAGCCCGAGCCCCTGGCTGCCGCCGGTGACCAGCGCCGTCTTTCTACCGAGATCGATCATGAACATTCAAACGCCTCCGTCCTTCGGGGCTGGCCGGAAAATGCCGCCGATGGATGCCGGCATCGGCCTTGAACCTTTGCCCCATTCAACAGTCTAACCCAGCCTTGCTCCCTTCACTCCGCGTGCCTTGCGCGGCCGGCCACGCGCGGCCTGCTCCCCTGGGCAGGCGTCGGCGACGAGCTTCGTCATCGTGTTTGGGGAGACGCCAAGGAGCAGGGCCGCACGGCCGCGATGCCCCTCCGCGGCCGCGAGGGCCTGGCGGACCGCGAGGCGCCGCAGCTCGTCGAGTTGCAATATCGGGAGACTCGCCTCCGGCACCGCTCCCGCAGGAGCGTCTGGAGCCGGGCCGGCGCCGACCGCTGCCGGAATGTCGCGGGGTGCTGCCGGCATGCGGAGGTCGGGAGGGGATGCGGCAAACGTCTCGTCGAGGATCGCCTCGACCTGATCGGCGAAGATCGCCACCCGCTGGATCGTCTGCGCCAGTTGCCTGACGTTCCCCGGCCAGGCGAAGTCGACAAACCGCGAAAGCGTCGCGGCGTCGGGCTGCCACACCGCGAGGCCATAGATGGCGGCGAAGTGCCGGGAGAAGTGCGCGACGAAGCGCGGGATGTCGTCGCGGCGGGCGCGGAGGGGAGGAATCGAGAGGTGAATGACGTTGAGCCTGTAGAAGAGGTCTTCACGAAATCGGCCGGCGGCCACCTCGACAGCGAGATCCCGATTCGTGGCCGCGATCACCTGAACGTCGACGGGGATCGGCCGGGTCGCCCCGACTGGCGTCACCTCGCGCTGCTGGAGAGCGCGAAGGAGCTTCGGCTGGAGGTCGAGCGGCATCTCCCCGATCTCGTCGAGAAATAGAATCCCCCCGTCAGCGGCGCGGAAGGCGCCGGCGGTGCTCGCATCGGCCCCCGTGAACGAGCCCCGGGCATGGCCGAAGAGTTGGCTCTCCGCGAGCGTCGACACGATCGCGCCACAGTTCACCGCCACGAACGGCCGGCTGGCCCGGGAACCGGAAGCATGGATCGCCCGGGCCACCTCCTCCTTGCCGCAGCCGGTCTCCCCCGTGACGAGCACCGGGCAATCAAACGCCCCCACCCGGACGATCGCCTGCTCGAGGAGGCGCATCACTTCGGCCTCCCCGACCACCCGTGACCACGGCAAGTCTCCACGGGGAAGCGCCGGCTCGCGAGCCTCCTTGACCGGGATCGGCTGAAGCGTCGGGCTGATCGGAGACGTCTGAAGCACGAAGATCCTCCTCAAGGCACCCGGCTGGAGGCCAGGATTCGGTCGCGTCGCGGCCGGATCAGACTCCCCCCGAACCTCACACTTACGGGGAATCGAATATCGCAGGTCCTGCGAAATGAATCACTAAATCGCACAATTATCGCCCATGGTGGGGGGCCGATCGAAGTGCCGAAAAACAGCGGGAGCGACCCAAAAAAGCCGCTCGAATCCCACCATTTCAGCCCAGAACGAAGTGTTTCGCTGCGGAAAATACGCTTTCCAGAAAACCTTACAGCACTTTGGCACGAGGCTTGCATTTCCTCTCTTTCGAGGAAGCGACCTCCGCTCTCCTCGCCAAACCACATTTCGCGCCAGAGCGTGCCCAGCGCGCCGGCCGATTCAATCGCAGCGTTCAACCGGGAAGTCTTCCATGAGCAACTCAATGTTTGGTGGTCGTGTCGCACGCCGTCTCTGCTTGGCGATCCTCGCTGGGCTCGCGCTGGCTGTCCCCACGGCAACCGCGACGGCGACCCCGATCATCACCGGGCTCCACAAGACCGGGACGGAATTCGCCGTTCCTACTGGCGGCCAGGACAGCTTCTGGGAGGTTTTTGCCTTCCCGACGGCCTACACCGGGCCGATCACCCCGGGCT
>CAJAYZ010000156.1 GCA_903949225.1 uncultured Planctomycetaceae bacterium | reverse complement strand
GTTCTCGGGAAGCAGCGAGACGCTCACGATCGGACGAGCCTCGGCCGCACGCCTCCGCGAGATCACCGACGCAACGCCGACGGAGTGACCGGGCCGGCGTAGCGCAGCCGTCGCCTTTCAGACCGGACGGTCTGCTTCGTAGGTGGCGATCAACTCGTCAAGCTCGCGGGCGGAGGATGCTTCGAGCATCCGGGCGCTCCAGTGCCGCAGATAAGACAGGTCGAGGTGCCCCTTCTGGATGTGGAGGATGCCCTTGATGTCTTGCAGGTCTTTGTGGCGGTGGAACGCCATCTTCAAGAGAATCAGATCCTCGGGCGTCGTCACGCGGATCGTATGGCCGTGGAAAGACCGCCCGACAGCCCGCTTCAGAATGGAGTGCTGCAGCGGCACGATCGGTACGAAGAGCTCGACGCTTGTCGCCCGGCAGACGAGCGTCATGTATCGATCGTCGCGGACCTGCTGGAGCAGGGCTTCGACAGTCACCGGTTGAGGGGCTGAAGACCCGTCGATCATGAAGCCTTCCGCATTCAGCGCATCGGCCAGGCGCTGGTAGGTGACGGCAGGAATGGCCACCAGGCAATCGGCATCTTGGGTCGTGCGGGGCACGCCCCAGAAACTGACGGCGACGGCCCCACCGATGGCGTAGGGCACCCCGAGTCGCTCGAAGATTCGCCCGAGCCGGAGCACGACGTCGGCAAGCGCGGGGAGATCAGTCGGCGGCATCGGCGTCTGGCCAGGCGGAGCGGCGAAGGTTTTTCCACCAGGGGGTGGGGCGGGGATCGAGCATCCGGGAAGCGTCCCGACGGCGACGGCGCTCCTCGGGGGAAAGGTGGGCGAGGATCGCTTCCATGGTTCTTTCCAGCCCCACGAAAACCTCGGCGCGTTCCTCCGGAGTCATGCCGACGACATGCCTGGCATCGGCTTCGATCGATTCTCGATCGGTGCGTCGAGGATAAGGGAGCAAGTCCACAGGGCGGGCTCCAAGGGTAGCTGCCAATCCTATCCTCGAAGCGCCAGCCGACGGAGTGACCGGGCCGGCGTGGCGCAGCCCGGTCACTCCGCGACGGTGGAGGCCTTGCTTACTTCACCTCGCCGCAGTCGGTGATCACGATCTTGGCGCTCGTCTTGCCGCTGGCCGACCCGGCCTTCTCGATCGCCTTGACGACGTCCATCCCCTCGACGACGTTGCCGAAGACGACATGCTTGCCGTCGAGCCACGGCGTGGCGACCGTGCAGAGGAAGAACTGCGAGCCGTTGGTGTTCGGGCCGGCGTTGGCCATGCTGAGGACGCCGGGGCCGGTGTGCTTGAGCTTGAAGTTCTCGTCGGCGAACTTCGCCCCGTAGATCGACTTCCCGCCGGTGCCGTTGTGGTTGGTGAAGTCACCCCCCTGGCACATGAAGTCGGTGATCACGCGGTGGAACGACGAGCCCTTGTAGCCAAAGCCCTTCTCGCCGGTGCACAAGGCGCGGAAGTTCTCGGCCGTCTTCGGCACCACGTCGGCGTGGAGCTCGATCACGACCCGGCCGGCCGGCTTGTCGCCAATGGTGATGTCGAGGAAGCAGCGCGGGTTGTTGGCGTCGGCAGCGGTCAAGGTCGATCCCCCAAATCCAAGGTGTGAAAGGGCAAGAGCAGCGACGGCCATCGACAGGATGGCGCGGCGCGAGAAGGCACTGGCGCGGTCAAGGGGCGTGCGGGCAGGCATGTCGCGAATCCCCAGAAAAAGTGGGCGGTGGACGTCCACGCGACAGTGCGGGACGTCGGTCACAAGACGCCCGATCCAGCAGCGGCTTCTACAGATGCCAATCCGCTCGATCGAGAGCGAGATTATGAACCAATCCGCGGCCGGTGGAAAGCGCTAGCGACGCCCCCCTGCCCCGGGCTACGCGAGGACCTCGCGGACCGGTGTCCCGCCGCCGCCGATCTTGAAGGGGCGGCCGTTGGGGGCGTGAAACTCTTTCTCGTACGGGAGCCCGGCCGCCGCGGCGACGGTGGTGTTGAAGTCGGCAACGGATACGGCACCCGAATCGGGGGAATGGCCGCGCTCGTCGGACGCGCCGTGAACCACGCCCCCCTTCACCCCCGCCCCGGCGAGGACGCAAGAAAACACCGCCGGATGGTGATCGCGGCCGGCGTTCTCGTTGATCTTCGGCGTCCGGCCAAACTCCGTGGCGAGGACGACGAGCGTCGTGCCGAGCAGGCCACGGTCGCTGAGATCGTCGAGGAGCGTGGCGAGGGCTTTGTCGAGCGCGGAGGCCTTCGTGGGGAGCTCCTCGAAGAGATCACGGTGCATGTCCCAGCCGTTGACCTCCACCTCCACAACTCGCACCCCCGACTCGACAAGCCTGCGCGCAAGGAGGCAGCCCTTGCCGACCACGCCCGCCCCGTAGCGATCGCGGACGCTCTCCGGCTCCTTGGAGAGATCAAAGGCTTCGAGATCGACGCTTCCCAGGAGCCGCACCGCCTCGGCATACATCCGATCGTAGGCCTCGATCTGGTTGCCGCCGTAGGAGGCCTTGAAGTCGCGATCGACCTTCTCGGCAAGCGACAGCCGGCGCTCGAAGTTCTCCTCGGTGAGATACGCGGGGCGCATCGTGTTCTCGAGGCCTGCCTTTGGATCGGCCACTGGCACCGGCGAGAGGGCCGGGTCGAGAAAGCCGCTGCCGGGATGGTCGTTGCCGTTGCCGACGAGGACATAGCCGGGGAGATCCCCCGGATGACGGCCGGCCGCGTGGAGCGCCCAGGCGCCGAAGGCCGGATGGCGGATGGAGTTGATCTGCGGATAGCTCGTCCGCATCAGATACGTCCCCTGCTCGTGGGCCCCGGTTTGGGTCGTCACGGCCCGGAGAATCGCCAGCCTGTCCGACATGCCGGCAAGCTTCTTCATCGACTCGCCGAAGACGATTCCCGGGGTCTTCGTCTGGATGACGCCCGTCTCCCCCTGCTCCTCGCGGCCCGGCTTGGGATCGAAGGTGTCGAGATGGCTCATCGCCCCGCGCATGAAGAGCGTGATGATGTTGGTGCCTGAGGGAAGCGGCTCGGCCGCAAAGCCACTTGGGCGCTCGGCAAGGAACGCGTCGACCGCCGTCACGCCGAGAGCCGTGCGCGCGATCCGGGCGATGGCGCCGCGGCGGGCGAGACGGGAATCGAGCCAGGAGAGATTCATTGCCGGCCTCATTGGATGAAGAGGAACTCGCGCGTGTTGAGGAGCGCCCAGATCAGATTGCCACAGCCGGTGCGGCGATCGGCTGCGCTGCGGATCTCCCCGAGGGCCAGCTGCCGGTCCTCCTCGTCGGGGAGCCGGGAGAGGACCGAGAGGAAGATGACATCAACCGCCTGAGGAGGATCATGCTCGGCCAATTCGTCGACCACCGTCGAGCCCCGTTCGAGCATCGCGTGGGTGATCGGGCCGTTGAACATCGCCAAGATCTGCGGGACGGTGGCGACCGTCCGGTTGCCGTCGATCGTCTCCCGGTCTCCTTGGCCGAACTGGCGGAGGAAGTGGCCGAGGGGGAGCGGCGTGGGGAGCTCGCTTGCCCGCGCGAGGAGCTGGCCTTTGTAGCCGTAGGTCTGCATCGTCTGCCGGCGCGTCTTCCGCGGGCTCTGGGAATCCTCGTAGCGCTCGAAGGCGGCCTGCGCCGCGTCGAGGCCGGGATTTTTTCTGGAGAGATCGAGGTTCACCGCTGCCGCGAAGGCTTCGCCCGTGGGACGCTCGTAGGCCCAAGGGTCGTGGGCCACGAGGGTGAGGATCGAATCCCACAGTTGCTCGGCCGATTGCCGCCGCAGGCTCGGTGCGGCAAACGAAAACGCCTCTCCTGTCGTCGGGTCGTAGGGGATCGCCCGCCGCTGCCAGGCCTCGGTCGAGACGACGATCCGAAAAAACTCGCGGAGATCGAAGTCGAGCCGGAGCATCTCGGCGGCGAGATGATCCATGAGCTCCGGATGGGAGGGGGGATTGTCGGGGCGGAAGTCGTCGATCGGCTCGACCAAGCCGACGCCGAAGCAGAGCTTCCACATCCGGTTGGCGATCGTGCGGGCAAATTGGGGATTGTCGCGCGAGGTGACCCAAGCGGCGAATTGGGCGCGGCCGTCGAGACTGCGAGCCTCCTGGGGCACTTCCCCCCAGAGGACATGGGGCGCGACGCCCTCCTCCGGCTTGGCATCGTCGTACTGGTAGTCGTGGGGGAGCTTCAGATCGCGGTCGCGGAAGTTGACGACCGTGCCATTGGCTTGGAGAAACTGCGTGAAGGCGTTGTTGACCTTCGTGCCGTTCTGATTGGCGCGCTTGCGGCTCTCGGCGATCAGGGCCCGGACATTCTTTGCCGTGGCATCCGCGGTGTCGGCGCGGGCACCTTTGCGCATCTCCTTCCGCACCGGCTTCTCCGGCTTGCCGCCGGTGCCGGAGCGCGTCCCGGCGGTGAAGGCGGCCAGTTCATAAAACTGATGCTGCGTCCAAGCGTCGAAGGGATGGTTGTGGCACTGGGCGCAGCCGATCTGCGTGCCGAGGAAGACGCGGACGGTGTTGTCGACATAGGGGAGCGGCATCCCCTGGTCGCGGAGCTGATAGCCGACGGCGGGATTTTCCCACAGCTTGCCATCGGCCGTGAGCATGTCGTGGACCCACTCGTCGTAGGGGCGGTTGGCGGCGATCGACCGCTTCACCCAATCGAGATAGGCCTCGCTCCAAAGGTTTTTCTGCGGCCGCTCCGTGAGCCGGAGCGTGTCGGCCCAGACGTTGTAAAACCGGCTCACCCAGTCGGGGCTCTCGAGCAGGCTGTCGACGAGGGCGGCGCGCTTGTCGGGATCGGTCGAGGCGAGGAAGGCGCTCGCCTCGTCGTGCGTGGGGATCCGGCCGCCGAGATCGAGATACGCGCGGCGGAGAAACTGGGAATCGGAAAGCGAAGGGGGGGGCACGACGCCGTCGCGCGCGTGCCGCTCGGCAAGGAGCGCATCGATCCGGGCCGCGGCGGCGCGGACGTCGTCACGCGCGGTGCGATCGATCGGGGCGACAGCAAAGGACGCGCCGTCGGGGGCGTCACGGACCGCGGCCGGGAGCCGGAACGGAACCGCGGCGCGGGCTTTCTTCCCGCCGGGTTTCTTTGCCTCGGCCGCGAGGCCCGCGGAGGGGGCGACGACAGCCCAGGCTGCAGCGACGAGAAGGGCGACAAGGAGCGGCCGTGGGGGGGCGATCGTCGGCATGGTCGGGCGTTCCACGGTGGGGGGAAAGGGGTGCCCAGCGACGGCCGGGGCCGGGCGGGTCTTCCTGAAGCATCCAACTGCCGAGCGGGGGAAAGGTTTCATGAGTTTCTTCCCCACCACTCTAAAACGCCCGGCGGAGGCGATCGAGGGCTTTTTCCAGCCGGTCGGAGGGGCAAGCCGTATTGAGGCGAATGAACCCTGGGGCCGCGAAATCGCGGCCGTCGGAAGGGCCGACCCCGGCCGCCACGCAGGCAGCGAACGGGTCAGGATGTCCGGTTTTCCGGCAGTCGATCCAGACCAGATACGTCGCCTGCGGCCGCGTTGCCTCGAGGCCGGGGATCGCGGCGACGGCGGCGAGCGTCCGGTCGCGATGATCGGCAAGGAGGGCGACGAGCCGGCGCCGCCAGGGATCGCCATGGAGCCAGGCCGCTTCGGCGGCGGCATAGCCGAGTGGATTGACCATCGGCACCAGGCCCCCTCCCGACGGCCGCCAGCGCTTCCGCTCACTCTCCTCGGGGATGATCGCTGCGGCGCACCCCAGCCCGGCGAGATTCCAGGTCTTCGATGGGGCGACGAGCGTGATGCACGAGGCCGCGGCCGGATGGTCGAGCGTGGCGAAGGGAACGTGGGGGACGTCGTCGAGGATTAAGTCTGCCCAGATCTCATCGCTCACCACCCGGATCGCGTTCCGCGCGGCGAAGTCGGCAAGGGCAAGGAGATCGGCGCGCGAGAAGACCGTGCCTGTCGGATTGTGGGGATGGCAGAGCCAGAGGAGCTTCGTGCGC
>CAJAYZ010000155.1 GCA_903949225.1 uncultured Planctomycetaceae bacterium | reverse complement strand
CTGCCTCGCATGGCGCGTGGGGACGGGCGCCTCGCAGGCCGATGCTCAGATCCCACTGCTCCGCGGCCGGACTCCCGCCGCGTCTCCTGCCGCGGCACCGCGGCCCGCCCCGGGGAAGAAAGGGGCCGATGCGAAGGCTTCCGCCGCCCCCCAGCCCCCGGCTCGGCAACTCGCCGCGATGGTCAACGGCGCGGAGATCCCGCAAGCGCAGCTCACCGATGAATGCGTCGCCCGCCATGGGGCCACGGTCCTCGAGGCGATCGTCAACAAAATGATCATCGATCAGGGCTGCCGGCAGTTGGGAATCGCCGTCGGGCCGGAGGAAGTCGATGCCGAGATCGAGGTGATGGCGAAGCGCTTCAATCTCCCCCGCGAGAAGTGGATCGAACTGATCCGCGACGAGCGTGGCGTGACCTCGCAACAGTATGCCGACGATATCGTCTGGCCGATGATCGCCCTGCGACGATTGGCGCACGCCGAGATCGAGCCGACGCCCGAGGAGATCGCCGAGGCCCACGAGCACCAGTTTGGTCCGGCTGTGAAAGCGCGAATCATCGTCCTCCGCACGGCGGCTGACGCAGAGCGAATCCGCGGCGAAGTGGCGGCGAAGCCTGACGAGTTTGGTGCCTATGCCCGCCAGCACTCGGTCGACGTCGGCAGCGCCAGCGCCAATGGCTGGGTGCAGCCGATTCGCCGCCACACCGGCGAGCCGAGGTTCGAGGCCGTTGCCTTCGGCCTTCTGGTCGGCGGCATTTCGCCGGTGGTCCAGGTGGCCGACCAATTCATCATCCTCAAGTGCGAGGGGCATCTTCCGGCGGCCGACGTGGCCATCGACGATGTTCGTCCACGGCTCGCCGAGGAACTGCGCGAGCGGAAGAGCCGGGAGGCGTCGTCGTCGGTGTTCCGGCGCCTCCAGGAGGCTGCCAAGGTCGAGAACGTGATGAACGATCCGGCCCGCGCCGCGGCGCTTCCGGGAGTGGCGGCACTCGTCAACGGGGCGCCGGTGAGCATCGATCGCGTCCGTCAGGGGTGCCTCGATCGGCACGGCCTCGATGTGCTCGAGATCCTCGTCACCCGCACGCTCCTTTCCCAGGCGATGGCGAAAAACGAGGTCGCCGTTTCCCAGGCCGACATCGAAGCCGAGGTCATGCGCGGCGCCGAGGCGATGGGATTCCGCCGGGAAGACGGCACTCCCGACACCGCCGCCTGGCTCGAGCGCGTGACGCGGGACGACAAGGTGCCGCTCAAGCACTACCTCGACGACATCGTCCAGCCGACGGTGGCCCTCAAGAAGCTCGTCGGCAAGGTGCCGGTGTCGCAGGAAGATCTCGACAAGGCTTTTGCCGCGACGTTCGGACCTCGGGCCAAGTGTCGCGTCGTGATCCTCGACACGCAGCGGCGTGCCCAGGAGGTATGGCAGCTGGCCCGCCAAAACCCGAGTGCCGAACTGATTGGCGACCTCGCCGAGAAGTACTCGGTCGATCCGACCACCCGCAGCCTGCGGGGCGAGGTGCCGCCGATCCAGCGGTTCGGTGGCCAGCCCGCGCTCGAGCGGGAGGTGTTCGCGCTCAAGCCCGGAGAGCTCTCCGGCGTGGTCCAGATCGCCGACCGCTTCATGGTCTTTTACTGCGAGGGCTACACCGAACCGCAGCAGCTGCGATTCGAGGAGGTCCGCGACGAGCTCTATGTCGACATCGAAGACAAGAAGCAGCGGATCGAGATGGGACGATATTTCACCCATCTCCGCGAAGGGGCGGCAATCGACAATTTCCTCGCCGGCACGAGCCAGTCGGCCGCCGCCGACGGCGCGGCGGTCGCCCGGGGGACTGCCGGGGGGCCGCCAGGCAACACACCGCAGCTTTCCAAGCAGCAGCAGGACGAGCTTTCCCGACCCCGGGCCGGAAGCCGCCGGGCCGTCGCCCCGCCGGCTGCTGGTCCGGCTGCCGATTCGGGAGTCCGCCCGGCGTCGTTCGACGCTCCGCCCGCGGCACGGTAGCTGTTCTCGGACGGAGCTTGGGCGAATCCTTACGTGGAGACGCTCATGCTCCGCCGCCGCCCGCCGGACCGCTCTGCTTCTGGCCGTGAGCCAGAGGCGGTGAGCGATGGCGGCGCGGGCGAACGGCTGTCGGTCACTCCAGTTCCGGAAGGACGGCCTCAGCCTGGGCCGCTTCGCGGAGCTTCTCCAGTGCCTTGGCCTCGATCTGCCGGACCCGCTCCTTGGTCACGCCGAGGGCGGTGCCAACTTCCTTGAGGGTCTGCGGTTCGAGGCCACGGTCGAGGCCGTAGCGGCGGATGATGATCGTCTGCTCGCGCGAGTCGAGCCGGTCGAGGAACCGTCCCACCTGCTGGAGCCGGTCCGATTCCGCCATCCGCAGCTGGTTCTCGTCGGTCCGCGGGTCGGCGGCCGTCTGCAGCATCTCCATGTCGGCCGCCCGGAAACGTTCGCGACGCTTGTGCTCGTCGGGGATCGTGCGGGCGTAGTTCTTCATGATCGCCCACGACGCGTAGGTGCTGAACTTGTTGCCGCGGGCATAGTCAAACTTCTCCACCGCGCGGATCAGCGACATGTTGCCATCGCTGACGAGGTCGAAAAAGCTGTCTCCCGGAGAAACCCGCCGCTTGGCGATCGACACCACGAGGCGGAGGTTGGAGCGGACGAGGCGGTTCTTCAGGGCCACAATCTCCTCGTAGATCGAGTCGATTTGGTCCATCAGCCGCGTGCTCGGCTTCTCGGCGTCGAGTTGGTCACGAAGCGCCTTCGCCTTGTGCTTGAGGTAGTTGAACTTCCGGAACAGCCACACCTCCTGCTCCCGATTGAGCAGCGGCACCTCGTAGAGGCTGGCGAGGTAGGCCGGCAGGCCGGTGGGGCGCCGCGTCCGCTTCGCCGGCTCGTCGAGGCCGGGGAAGGGCTGGTTGACCACCTCCTCGGCCGTGCGGCGGTCGAAGAGGGCATTGGGGATGTTGTCGAGCGGAAGGAGCATCGTGTGGGCGGCCCGCTGGGCGAGGATCACCCGATAGATGCTCGCCTTTGAGCGGTGGTAACGCTTGGCGATCGAATCGACCGCTTCGCCCCGCGACCAGAGCTGGAAGATCCGCTCGCAGGTCTCCGGACGGAGGCGACCGTCGGCAGCCTGGAAAACCTCGACGCCAGGGTTTTCCTGATCGTGGTGCTTGATGGTGTAGCGGATCGTCTCGACGCTGCGGTTGAGGCGCTTCGCGATCCGGCGATGAACGTCGGCCGGGCAGGCGCCCGCGGCGGCCAGCCGGCGTGCCCAAGCGATGATCTTCCCGTGCTCCTCGGTGGAGAGCTGGCTGAAACGGCTCCCCCGCTCGATGCGCAGCGGGTTGTCGGAGACGAATCGCTCGACATCGCTGGCGAGGAATCCGACCCGCTTCCGTCCCCCCACGTCGTGACTCCGGGCGACGAGGCCGTGGGCCCGCCACCGCGAGATCGTCTTCGTGGAGACGTTGAAGCGGGAGGCGAGCTCCTCGATCGAAAGCACGCCATCGCTGCCCAGCGACGCCACGTCCCCGCCCAGCAGGGATGCACCAGCGACGTCGTCGGCCCCGCTCACGCCGGTGGCGGGGCGCGGTTGGAAATCGATCTGCTCTTCCATGAACAGGCGCACGACAGGACCTTGGGAATCAGAACGCATCGTTATCCTCCTTGGCCGGCCATCCGAAGCCGGACGTTGGTTTGGTCGGAACCGGGCCTGCGGGCGACCCCTGACTTCGCCCGCGGCCCCGATGCTCCGAGACAGTGTTTCACGCGACCTTCATTGCTGGCAATCGACCCGCCCGGCGGTTTTCCCACCGACCACTCGAACTGCCGAAACGTGCACCGCGTCGCCGATCTCCTCGGCAGGGTTCCGCCGCCGTTGCCGGCAGGGACGTTCGCGGTGAGCTGTCGCACGATTCCGGGCCGGTGCCTTGCCAGGCCGGCGCTGATTTCGGAATCGATGGGCGGGCCCTCCTGTGCCCCCCGTTCCCGTATCCGGGACGCCGATTTATACGGCCGAGGTCTGAAAAAGTTCTTCGGCCACCGGCTTGTTCTCCAGTTTTTTTCTGCAACGCCCTGAGGACAGGCTCGGAGGAGCCTGTTTTTTATGCCTTAAGTCGTTTTCAGGTATGGCTTTGAATAGTCTTGAAAAGGCTTCGCAAAAGCTCTCCCATCGGCCTTTCCGACCAAAGAGTCTGCTCGCATTGGGTAGGATGGACACGCGGACACCTGGTATGAGGGGGTTTTGGCAAGGTCTCCGGGGCCGTGCCAGATGCCGGGTGCGGCGCGACGGGTGACGCGATCCTCATCCTCTCCCGCGGCTGACTGACCCCGCTTGACTCCCCCCGTCACCGCATGGAATACTCGGAGATTCCCAGTCCGGTGATCTCGATGCGGCGTTGCGCACGCTTCGCGAGCTTCGCTGCTTTTTGCCGGTTTTGAGGCGGGGGAGAGTCGTTCCCCGGCCGGATGGGGCTGCTGGGCCGCGATGTCGGGCAGGCAGTCTGTCGGGAGTCCGGCCTGCCGGGTTCCGGTGAGCGCGGGAGTCGGGGCAGGTTGACGGTGCCGCCGTCGCGGGGCATCGCCTGACAATTCGTCGGAGTCCGGAGGCGTAAGCCATCGATAAGAATCATCGCATCAACGAGCAGATCCGGATTTCTCCGATCCGCGTGATCACCGCCGAAGGTGGGCAACTCGGAATCATCCCCACCGACGAGGCGCTGGCTCGCGCTCGGGAGGCTGGGCTTGATCTGGTCGAGGTTGCCCCGAACGAGAAACCGCCCGTCTGCCGAATCATGGACTTCGGCAAGTTCAAGTATCAGCAGAAGAAAAAACAGCACAAAACCCACGTTCACCAGACGAAGATCAAGGAGATCCGTCTCCGTCCCAAGACGGGCGAGCACGACATCGAGTTCAAGGTCAACCAGGCCCGTGGCTTCCTCCAGCACAAGGACAAGGTGATCGTCTCGGTCGTGTTTCGTGGTCGCGAACTGGCCCACATCGACGAAGGGCAGCGCGTGATGCGGAATCTCCTCGTACAGCTCGAAGCGGTCGGTAAGATGGATGCCCCGCCGCAGCAAATGGGAAAGCGACTGATCTGCACCCTCTCCCCGCGCTGATCCCCCACACCGTTCAACGCCCCTCTCTTTTCAGCCCCCGTTCACCGATTCACGGAGTTCTCATCCATGCCGAAGCAGAAGACCCACAAGGGTGTGAAGAAGCGTTTCCGGCTCACCGCCACGGGCAAGGTGAAGCATCGCCGGGCCGGGACGAGCCATCTTCAGGTGCGTCTCTCCGCCAAGCGGAAGCGCAACCTCCGTGGTACCGGTGTGCTCGCCTCGGTTGACACCCCGAAGATCGCTGCCGCCCTCGGGAAGTACAGCTACTGACCCTGCCTTCGTTCCTCGGCTCATTCCTCGCCTGCATTTGGGCGGGTGTTGGCCGAGCCGCCCGGAGGTTGGCGTCGTTGCCGGTCCTGTTGTTGCTTCCTTAGCTCTGTTTCCCCGTTTTTTCATTGCTCGGTTTCCCCCTTCGCAGGCCCCCCCTTGAATTCCAGGGGCCGGGCAGGACGATGGTGTCTCGCCCGCCTGTCGATCCGGTTCGTTGATTCAGCGTCGATTCACTGTCGAGACTCCTGAAAGACAAAGACCAGTCCCATGCGTACCAAGAGCGTCGTCCCCCGTCTGCGGGCCAAGAAGCGGTTGTTCAAGCGGGTGAAGGGGTCGGTCGGCGGACGTCGCCGGCTGCTCCGGACGGCCAAGGAATCGATCATCCGCGCTGGCGTCTATGCCCGCCGCGATCGGCGTCGCAAGAAGCGCGACTTCCGCCGTCTCTGGATCATCCGCCTCAACGCCGCGGCCCGTGAACGTGGCATCCGCTATAGCCAGTTCATCTGCGGGCTGGAGAAGATCGGCTGCGAACTCGACCGCAAGACGCTCTCTGAGATG
>CAJAYZ010000154.1 GCA_903949225.1 uncultured Planctomycetaceae bacterium | reverse complement strand
ATTAGTGACTGGAGTTCAGACGTGTGCTCTTCCGATCTCACCCCCCCTTCTCCGCCAGCCAGGCCTCGATGACGCCCCCCAGCCCCCCCCCCGGACGCTCCGAGCCCCCTCGCCCAGCCCCAAACCGCGGGAGGAACGCCTACCGCTGGGCGGCCCCGGGGGATATCAACGCATTCTTCGGCCTCGCCCTCGACAACCTCGCTGACCTCGTCCTTGCCGTCTCCCTCCTGGCGACCGTCTTCCAATATCCCGTCGACTTCGCCCTTTCCCACTTCGTCCCCGGGACAGCGGTGGGGGTCGTAGTCGGCGATCTGCTCTTCACCTGGCTCGCCTTCCGGCTGGCCAGAAAGACCGGCCGGAGCGACGTGACGGCGATGCCCCTCGGCCTCGACACGCCGAGCACCTTTGGGATGGTGTTCCTCGTCATCGGCCCGGCATTCCTCGCCGCCCGCGGCCCGGCCGACGCTCCCCCGGAGGTGGTCACGGCCGCGGCCCGTCATGCCTGGCATGTGGGGATGTGTGCCATCGTCGCCAGCGGCCTGTTCAAGCTCGCCTGCAGCTTCGTCGCCGGTCCGATCCGCCGGCTCATTCCCCGAGCCGCGCTCCTCGGCAGCCTCACGGCGGTCGCCCTGGTGCTGATCACGTTCCTCCCGCTCCTCGATGTCTTCGAGTCGCCGCTGGTCGGCCTTCTCTCGCTCGGCATCGTCCTCGCCACACTCACCGCCCGGATCCCCCTTCCTTTCGGGATCCCGGGAGCCCTGGCCGCCCTGGTCGTCGGCTGGGGGATCCATCTGATCGGCACGGCTGCGGGCTGGATCGAAGCAGCCCCTCATACATCTCTTGATCCTGCCGCGGCACTGTGGCCGCGGGAGTGGCTCTCGGCGCTGCGGCTGGAATGGCTGGAAGGCTGGCCCGACACGGTGAAGGTTCTCCCCATCGTGATTCCCTTCGCCCTGGGCACCGTGGTCGGCGGGATCGACTGCACGGAGAGCGCCGCCGCGGCGGGCGACGAGTACGACACCGGATCGGTGATCGGTGTCGAGGCGATCGCGACGATCCTCGCCGGCGCCTGCGGGGGCATCATCCAGACCACCCCCTACATCGGCCACCCGGCTTACAAGGCGATGGGAGGACGGGCCGCCTACACCCTGGCAACCGCCACCGTGATCGGACTGGCGGGGCTCACCGGCACCTTCGCCTACATCTATCAGGCGCTGCCGCCGGCGGCGGTCTATCCAATCCTCGTGTTCATCGGCCTGGAAATCACCGCCCAGAGCTTCCATGCCACCCCCGCGCGTCACTTGCCCGCCGTGGCGATCGCCTGCGTGCCGGCCTTGGCGGCGCTGGTCACGCTCCAGGCCGACAACCTCCTCGCCGCGGGGGCAAAGCCGGATTCGGCACTTGCCCGCGATCTCTACACGATGCGGATGCTCTCGGCCGGGTTCATCGTCACGAGCCTGCTCTGGGCGGGGATGACCGCGGCTCTCGTCGATCGCCGGCTCCGGCAGGCGGGTGCCTGGGCTGCGGCGGCCGGTCTGTTCACGCTCTTCGGGATCATCCATTCCCCATACGCCGACGGCCGGCTGTTTCTCCCCTGGAGTCTCGCCCCCCTTCCGGAGGCGGCCACGGGGCGGGGCCCGATTGAAATGGCCCTCGCCTACGGGCTCCTCGCGGCGCTGTTCGTCGCCTGGGGGTTCTTCGAGAGTAAAATGTCTGGATCCACCCCGCAGGATCCGTCGTCATGAAGGCCCCCCGAACGCCGTCGCTTGCTCCCGTCCGCACCGTGGCGCTGACGGCGGCCCTCATGTTCGCAGGCCTCGTTCTCCCCGGATCGAACAGCCACGCGGCCGAAGTCCGCTTCGATCGCGATGTCCGGCCGATCCTCGCCGAGCACTGTCTGGAGTGCCACGGCCTCGACGCCGGATCTCGTCAGGGAGACCTCCGGCTCGACACCGACGAGGGGGCCAAGCCGCAGGCCGTGCTCCCCGGTCGACCCGACGAGAGCGAACTGGTGCGCCGCATCCTCACGACCGACCCCGACCTGCGCATGCCGCCCCCTGCGAAGGGGCCCGGCCTGACGGCGACCGAAGTCGACACGCTCCGCCGCTGGATCGAAGCCGGCGCGCCCTACGAGGGGCACTGGGCCTTCGCGCCGATCCGCCGCCCCCCGGTCCCCACCACCAACCGACCGGCCACCACCGACATTGACCGCTTCCTCGCCGCCGCCCGCGAGGCGCGCGGACTCGCCGAGCCACCCCGGATCGGGCGGCGTGAACTGATCCGGCGGGCGACGTTCGATCTCACCGGGCTGCCGCCTGCCTGGGAAGAAGTCGAGGCCTTCGAAGCTGATCCGGCTCCCGAGGGCGAGGCCTTCGGCCGCGTCGTCGATCGCCTCCTCGCCTCCCCCCGCTACGGTGAACGCTGGGGCCGCCACTGGCTCGACATCGCCCGCTATGCCGACACTCATGGCGGCAGTGCCATCGGCTTCACGAAGTTCCCCTTCTCCTATACCTACCGCGACTACTGCGTGCGGTCCTTCAATGGCGACGTCCCCTGGAACCGGTTCATCACCGAGCAGGTGGCCGCCGACCAGATGGGGCTTGCCGGGAATGACCCGGCGTTGGCCGGCCTCGGCTTCCTCACCATCGGCATGCAGTTCCGCAACCGCTACGACCTCCTCGACGACCAGATCGACGTCGTCAGTCGCGGCTTCATGGGACTGACGATCGCCTGCGCTCGCTGCCATGATCACAAATACGATCCCGTCACCGCGAGCGACTACTACGCCCTCGCCGCCACCCTCGCCCCCAGCGCCCCCCCCGAACTCCCGCCGGTCATCGGCAGCCCCGAGGAGACGCCGGCCTTCGCCGACTACCGGCGCGAGCTCGAGCGCCGCCGGACGATCCGCGACGACATGGCCCGCGACCAGATCGCCGTCATGCAGGGGCGGCTGCGGATGCAGGTGGGCCTCTATCTCCGCGAGCTCGCCAAGGGAACACCGGAGCAGGATCTCACCTCGGCGTTTCTCTCCTTCCGCACCGACGACGTCCGCCCGCATGTCCTCGATCGCTGGCGCACCTATCTGGCGACGATGCCCGCCGACGATCCAGTCTTCGGCCCGTGGGTGAAGGTCTGCGACCTGCCCGCAGACGGATTCGACGCGCGGTGCGCCGAGATCCTCGCTGCCCTCACCGCGGAGAACGGCGACCCGGCTGCCGCGGCCGCGCGGAACGGTCTCGGCGAGGAGACGCCGAAGTGGAATCCGCTCGTCCTGGCGGCCCTTGCGGAGCGCAAGCCCGCCACGCTCGCCGACGTCGCCGATGTCTACGGGGCCGTCTTTGTCACCGTCCAGCGGGAGTGGCTCGAGGGTCTCGCCGCGGCGGCGGCAGAAGGAATCGGGGAAGGGCTGATCACCGACGAGGATCCCCGGCACCTCGTCGTCAACAGTCCGATCCGCCGCCAACTCCGCCACCATCTCTTCGCCCCCGGCACGCCGACGGCGGTCGACGACGCGCTCGCCAAGACCCTCCTCAATCGCACCGTCCAAGACACGCTTGCCGGGAAGGGCGGAGCGATCCACGAGCTCCATCTCGGCGCCCCCGGCTCCCCCCCGCGGGCGATGACTCTCGAGGAACGGGCCGATGCTCCGGCCACGAGGCTTCTCAATCGTGGTAATCCGCTCAATCGTGGCCCTGTCGTCGAGGCCCGCTTCCCGGTCGCCCTGTCGGCCCCCGATGCGGCGCCGTTCTCCCCCGGCAAACGCCGCCTCGGCCTCGCTGCGGCCCTCGTCTCGGCCGACAATCCGCTCGTCCGTCGTGTCATCGTCAACTGGGCCTGGCAGCACCACTTCGGCGCGGGGCTCGTGCGCACCCCCGACGACTTTGGAACCCGCGGCCGCCCCCCCACCCACCCCGAACTCCTCGACCACCTCGCCGAAACCTTCCGCGACGACGGCTGGTCGCTCAAAGCGCTTCATCGCCGGATCATGCTTTCCGATGCCTACCGCACCGCCGCGGTCGAGGATTCGGTAGCGCGGCAGATCGACGCCGACGACGAAATGCTGTGGCGGATGCCGCGGCGCAGGCTCGACATGGAATCGATGCGCGATGCGATGCTCGCGGTCTCGGGGGAGCTCGACACCACTGCCGGTGGGCCGCCGGTCGACCTCGCGGCGACGCCGATCGTCCCCAGGCGGACGGTGTACGGCTTCGTCAACCGCGACATCCTCTCCCCGCTCTCCGGAACCTTCGACGGCGCTAACCCCGCTGCCTGCACCGCCCGCCGGCCCGACACGACGATCCCGCAACAAGCCCTCTTCGCCCTCAATTCTGACTTCATCCAGGACCGGGCCGTGGCCTTCGCCGCCGCAGGCCTCCGCGCTGCCCCGGCCGACGAAGCCGGGCGGGTGGCCTGGCTTTACCGCCGCGCCTTCTCCCGTTCCCCCTCCCCGGCAGAGACGACCGCCGCCATCGATTTCATTCACAAGCAGGTCGCTTCCCTCGAGCCGGGGCTTGCGGCCGAGATTCCCTGGCAGCGACTGGCGCATGTGCTCCTTGCCGCCAACGAGTTTCATTTCGTCGACTGACCCCCCGCACAAGCCATTTATCTGCCGCGGGCAGACCGTCGGCCCCGCCACCACCAGCCACCGGATGACGTTCCCATGCACGCTTCCCGCCGGAATTTCCTCCGCTCCAGCGGCATGGGCTTCGGGTCGATCGCGCTCGCCGGCCTGCTCGCCCGCGATGGCGTGACCGGCTCCCTCCCCACCCACTTCCCCGCTCGGGCGAAGCGGGTGATCCACGTGTTCTTGAACGGCGGCATGTCGCAAGTCGACACGTTCGACCCGAAGCCTGAGCTTCAGGCCCGCGGCGGCCAAACGCTCCCCTATGACAACCTCCAGACCGAACGCAAGACCGGTGTTGCCCTTCCCTCGCCGTTCACCTTCGCCCGGCACGGTCAAAGCGGCATGCCGATCAGCGATCTCTTTCCCAACCTCGCCCGCCACGCCGACGAGCTCGCCGTCATTCGTTCGATGCATGTCGAACTCCCCAACCACGAGATGTCGTTGATGCTGATGAACACCGGCCACATGCGGCAGGTGCGCCCCAGCTTCGGCTCCTGGCTCACCTGGGGCATGGGTCAGGAGAACGACAACCTCCCCGGCTTCATCACCCTCGTGCCCGGCGGGATGCCGGTCGGGGGAGCGGGCAACTGGCGGAGCGCCTTCCTCCCGGGAGCCTTCCAGGGAACGCACGTCGACACCTCGAAGACCAATCCCGCCGAGCTCATCGACCACATCCGCAATCCGCGCCTCGGCCCCGATCGGCAGCAGGAGCAGTTCGACCTCCTCCGCTCGCTCAACTCGAGCCATCTCGACCAGCGCCCGGGCGAGGCCGCCCTCGAGGCGCGGATCCGTTCCTTCGAGCTCGCCTACCGGATGCAGCTCGAGGCGACCGATGCCTTCGACGTCCGGCAGGAGCCGGCCCACATCATCGAGATGTACGGCGAGGGGCCGCAGAACCGGCAGCTCCTCATGGCGCGGCGGCTCGTCGAACGAGGCGTGCGCTTCGTGCAGACCTGGCACGGCAGCATGCAGCCGTGGGACAGCCACTCCAACATCCGCGACGAGCACCGCAAGGTGGCCGGTGAATGCGATCAGGGGCTGGCGGCCCTGCTCACCGATCTCAAGGACCGCGGCATGCTCGACAGCACCCTCGTGCTCTGCACGGGGGAGTTCGGCCGCACCCCGAGCGTCGAAATGGGGCAGAACGGCGCCGGGGCCTCCCAGGGGCGCGATCACAACCACTGGGGCTTTTCGCTGTGGATGGCCGGGGGCGGGGTGAAGGGGGGGACGATCCACGGTGCCACCGACGACTTCGGTTTCAAGGCGGTGGAAAACCCGGTTTCAGCGCACGATCTCCACGCCACGATGCTCCACCTCCTCGGTTTCGATCACACCCGGCTCACCTACCGCTATGCTGGCCGCGACTACCGCCTCACCGACCTCGAAGGCGAGGTCGTCCGACCGGTTCTCGCCTGACCGCCCCGGGACTCACCCATGGCCCTGCACATCGAAGTTTCTAATCCAGCCCAGCGAACGGCGTTCGAGCATCCGTCCGGGCCGCTCGAGTTCGGTCGTGGCCCGCAGCGCGAACTCCCGCGCTGCGTGATCGCCGGCGACCAGTCGGTATCGCGTGACCAGCTGCGCGTCGAGCCTCTGGCCGATGGCCGCATCCGCTTGGAGAACCTCAGCGCCAACACTCCGGTGGTCGTCGAAGGCCAGAGCGACCCGATCATCCATCTCCAAGCGCGCGACCTCGCCGTGCCGGTGGCCGTGACGGCAGGGCGGACGCGGATCGAGTTCCGGCCGGTGGCCGTGCCGGGATCGCCCCCCCAACAGCCCCGGCCGGCCTCTCCGGTTTCAGCGCCGACTCCGCAGGCCCCTCCGGCCCCGGCCACCGTCACGCTCCCCCCCGGTGCGGCCGACCCTCCCCCCGGCCTCCGCTCCCTTCCCACCCCCGAGCGGGCGGCCGTCGCCGCGGCCCCTGCACGCGCCCGCCCCGCGGTCCCCTCGCTCGATGCTGCGTCGGGAGTCGGTCCGTGGCTCGAACGAATCATCGAGATCCAAAAGATCTCGAGCGAGTCGCGGGAGTTTCACGACACCGCGGCCCGGGCCCTCATCGATCTGGTCGGCTTCGACCTGGGCCTCGTACTGCTCCGCTCGGGCGAGAAGTGGACGATCGCCGGGTGTGGCGTCGAGTCGGATCGGACGACGGTCCGTTACAGCCAAACCCTCCTCAAGGCGGTCGTCGATCAGCGGAAGACGTTCTTCGACGATCTCGATTCGCTGACCGGCTCCGGGGCGGGGGCGAGTCTGATGGACATCGAGGCCGGCGTGGCCTCGCCGATCTTTGGGCTCACCGACGACGTGATCGGCGTCCTCTACGGCGTCCGGACGACCCAGGGGCTCGTCGCCCGCGGCCCGATCACGCCGCTGGAGGCGCAGCTGGTGCAACTCCTCGCCGGATCGGTCGGGGCGACGCTCGCCCGCTCGACGGCGAGCCAGTCGCAAGCGACCTTCGAGCAGTTCTTCACCCGCGAGCTTTCCGAACAACTCGCCCTCCGCCCCAACCTCCTCGACGGCCATGACGCCGACGTCTCGATCCTGTTCTGCGACATCCGTGGCTTCAGCCGGATCAGCGAGCGGCTCGGCCCGGCCGGGACGATGGACTGGATCGGGGACGTGATGGGGGAGCTTTCCGACTGCGTCCTCGCTCACTCCGGCGTCCTCGTCGATTACATCGGCGACGAGTTGATTGCGATGTGGGGAGCGCCGGTCGACCAGCCCGATCATGCCACGCTCTCCGCCAGGGCAGCGGTCGACATGCTCGCTGCGGTGCCGCGGATCAACGAGCGCTGGGCAGCGACGCTCGGCGAGACGATGGATCTCGGCATCGGCATCAATTCCGGTGTTGCCCGGGTGGGAAACACCGGCTCGAGGCACAAGTTCAAGTACGGCCCTCTCGGCAACACCGTCAATCTGGCCAGCCGCGTCCAGGGAGCGACGAAGTACGTCCGCTCGCGAATCCTCGTGACCGACGCGACCCGCTCCAAGATGGGAGCGGGATTCGCGAGCCGGCGGGTGTGCCAGGTGCGCGTCGTCAACATCGCCGAGCCGGTCGTTCTCCACGAGCTCGGCCGGACCGACGACGCCGGATGGAGCGAGCTCCAGCAGGCCTATGAGGGGGCGCTGTCGGCCTTTGAAAACCGCGACTTCCACGCAGCAGCCCATCTCCTCGGCGGCCTCCTCCAAACGCGCCCCGATGACGGTCCGAGCCTGCTGCTCCTCTCCCGGGTCGCCAACTGTCTGGTGTCGACCGACGGGGATTTCAATCCCTGCTGGGACCTTCCCGGGAAATGATCGCCACGCCGGAGCCTGGCTACTCCAGGCCGTAGGCCCCGGCCATCGGCAGATCGATGCCCGACCGGCTGGCGAACTGCGTCCGCGACAGGAAGCGGGGCTCGAGGTTGAACGTCACGCCGACGTTGTTGCGGCTGTAGTCGACGTTGAAGCCGAACGTCATCAGGAACGACTCGCCGATGCGCGTGATCTGGAAATTCTGCCCGATGTTCATCCCGCGGAGGTTGAGCGCCGTGCCGAACGAACTCGCCCACTTCGGGCTCATCCGATAGGTGTACGACCCCACGAGAACGCTGGCGTCGATCGGACCGCCGAACTCGTTGAAGCCGATGTAGAAGCTCCCCCGCGGCGTCCGGTTGAGGAGGGCCCCGACGGTGTAAAGCTGCTGGCCACCGTTGAAGAAGTCGATGTCGGCGGTGGAGAGGACGGTCGTCCGGTCGCCGACATGCCAGCGGAAGTCGTACTGCCAAAGTCCCATCAGCTGGCCGAAGTTCTGCCCGGTGGTCGGAAACAGCTCTCCGTCGATGTCGAGCGTGATCCAGTCGATGATCCGCCGGTTGCCGGCGGGCCCGCGCTTCGTCTGCCACCGCTGCCGGGCGGCGAGCCGGAAGGCGGTCAGGTCCTGGGCGATCTCCGTCGGCCCGGTCACCCAGCTCCCCATGCCGCGACGGACGAGGTACGAGCGCGGATCGTACTTGCCGTCCGGTCCGAACACGGTCCCGTTGGGGACCGGCGTCGGCTGCCCCGGAATGGCCCCATAATCCCAGTAGGGGATGTTGCGGCGGTATTGATTGATGGTGTCGTCGTCGATCTGGTCGTACAGCGGCAGTTGGTTCATGTCCTGCGAGCTGTTGGCATACGAGAACTCTCCCTCGAACACCACTTTGTGGGCCAGGCCGTGGACATTCCACAGTGGGCTCTCGACGGAATTGTCTGCCGACCACATCGGCACGCTCGAGCGGATGCCGACCTGCCCGTAGGCACGATCGAGGGGCGATTGCGTCAGATCCTGCCCCCAGTGGGCAAGCTCACCGAGGGCATAGGGGACGATCTTCACAACCCCCGCCTGGAACGGCAGATCGAGCTCGTGCCGGGTGGAGAAGCGTTCGCCGATGACGTTGTTCTCGTAGGGAAGCGTCGTCCAATACTGCAGCCCCTGGCCGGCGGTCGGTGTCTGCGGGAGATTCTGCCGCGCGTAGGCCAGTCCGCTGTGCTCGTACCAGGTGACCGCATCGCGCAGCAGCGGCTGGCCCATGGAGTAGTGGTCGAGCCGCGGCCACCATTCCGTCTGCGTGAAGAACGGGTTGACCCGGACGCTCGTGAGGAAGCGCAGCTCGCGGTTGTCCGCGGGGCGACGGAGATCGAGCCAGGTCCGCTGCTCGTAGCCTTCTTCCCACTCAGCCTCGTAATACTCCTCGAGGAAGTTCATGTCGCTGATCCAGCCGGCCGCACCGCGGGCCTGCCAGCCGCCGGCGAAATCCTGCCGATGGCGCCAAAAGGATCGCCCGCGGAAGGCGTTGGGGTAGGTGAAGTCGCGGCGGTAGAGACCGAGGTTGTCGATGCCGCTGTCACCGATGCTCCAGGCATCGAGGACGCCGTTGGCCGGCGAACCAAAGCCGAGGAAGTCGGGGCGGTTGTAGAGGAGCGACGTTCCACCACCGACGCCGCGGTAGCTGAGGTAGTCGACGTCGAAATCCCAGTCGACACCGTCCGGAGGCCGCCGCCAGCCGAAGATCTGGAAGGCATCCCAGCTCGTCAGCAACTGCGTGCCGAAGATTTGGTCGTTCTTGACCTGGATGTTGTTGATGTAGAAGGTCGGCTTCTTGGCATTCGTCGCCAGCACCGGCCACCACAGCACCGGCACGTTGCCGAGCGTCAAGGTGTTGCCGCGGCTGGTGACGAATTGCTGGTGCTCGAGCACGGGCTCTCCGGTCACGTTATCGATCATCGGCTGGCCGTCGCCCCCGGCCAGCGGCACCTGTTCGTCGGTGAACTCCAGCTCCCTCGAGCGGAACTCCCACGTCGGCACGCCGAGGCGGCTCGAGGTGAGGCCGGTCCGCTGCGCGACGAACCGGCTCCGATCGACCTGGCGGATGACGTCGGCGCGGAGCCGAACGAGCCCGGCGTAGTTGTCGACGGGAGTGAGCACCGTGGCGCCGGTGATGACGCCCGAGGAGCGGGGCACGTCATAGAACATGCTCATCGCCTCGACGACGCGCTGCCCCTGACGAAAGACGACGTTGCCCTCGAGGTAGAGCTCCAGCGGCGTGTCGGCCGACTGCGCTGCGTTGCCGTCGAGATCGGGCTGGGTGCCGCTCCGCGTCCAGATGACGACACGGTCGGCGGCGATGTCGAGCGGACCGGCCGGGTCGACCCCGTCGATGACGAGGTTGACCCCCGACGTGATCACCGCCACCCATTCGCCACCGGTGGGACTGGGGAACCAGCGAATCGAGAGCGGGACACTCGACCGCGGGAAGGCGCGGAGCCGACGGGCCGGAGCGGCCACGCCCACCGCCGGCGGCGCCGGCGCGGCAAACTCGCTGAACTGCGCGAGATCAGTGCCACGATCCCGATCGACGAACTGGACCTGCTCGACGCCATCGGCGCCATCGGCGCCGTCGTCGCCACCGACCGCCGGGCGGACCGGCGCGGGCACGTCGGCAACCGCATCGTAGACCGGCGGCGTTCCCGTCGGAGGCACGACGCTGGCGAACTGGAGTCGCGGATCCCGTCGCGTCCAGAAGCGGCCTGTCCAACGCGGGCCGCGGACCGTCGACAGCCCCGGCTCGGCGCCAGCCGCCGGAGCGTT
>CAJAYZ010000153.1 GCA_903949225.1 uncultured Planctomycetaceae bacterium | reverse complement strand
CGGCGACAGCATCGGGAACATCGAGAGCATCGCCGGCGGCATCGAGGGGCTCTTCCAGGCCGAGGGGTCGATCGGATCCGTCACGGCCGCCGGCAGCGTGCTCGCGGCCATGCTCGCCCGCTCAGGCAGCATCGGCGCGATCACCTCGCGGGCCGGCTTCCTGGAGGCCGTGTCGATCCAGGCGGGCACCGACATCGGCCCGCTCTCGCTCTACGCCGGCATGCTTGGCACGTCGGTCGTGGCCGGCCGCGACCTCGGGCCCATCGACATCCGCGTGGGCGGGATCGAGTTGAGCAACATTCGGGCCCGTGACGTCGGGGCCATCACGATCGTCGACGGCGGCATGCAAGACGTCTCGATCGTGACCGCCCGCGACGTGGGCACCGTCACCGCCTTCGGCAGCATCGGCAACTTCGGCCTCCAAAACGTGAGCATCGTCGCGGCGGGCAACATCGGCCAGATCGACGGCCGCACCCACGTCGGCTACGGCCTCGAGCGGGTGAAGCTCGAGGCAGGGGGTCGGATCGCGGGCGTGACCGGCATTTCGTACGGCGAGTATGGCGAGATCATCAACGCCGGGATCGTCGACTCCAACTTCGTCTCCCGGGGCGCGGCGGGCATCGGCGACGTCTATGGCCGGGGGGCCGGCGCCGCCGGCATCAACAACACTCTGATCACGACCGAGCATCGCGACGGCTCGATCGGTGCGGTCACCGGCGACGGCTGGCTCGATGGACTCGTCGACGTCACGGTCGTGGCGATGAACAGCATCGCCTCGATCACGGGCATCTCCGTGACCGACGGCACAGGCATCCTCCGCGGCTCCTACGACGCCAACTACGGCCATATCGGCCAGATCAAGGCGTTCGGCGGCGCCAAGAGTGGTTACGGCGTGTTTGGAAGCCGGTTCCAGGCCACCGACCTCGACGAGGAGAGCGCAGGCACCGGCCGGATCGCCGGCATCACGCTCTCGGCCAACGCCAACGGCCAGGACGCCTTCAACGACACGAAGGTGCACGCGGGGTCGATCGGGCCGATCGCCGTGACGGTGCATGGCGGCCCCGACGGTAACGGCATGGTGGCGGGCGAGATCCGCACGTTCAACGGCGGAATCGACTCGATCTCGGTCGACGTGCGGTCGCTGAACGGCTACGGCATCCAGGACGGCAAGATCACGGCCTCCGGCGACATCGGCCAGATGACCGTGAGGGCCTTCAACAACTCCGCGATCTTCGGCGGCGAGTTCCAGAGCCGCGGCAACTTCGTCGGGATCACCGCCAGGGCAAGGAAGGGGGGCACCGCGATCGAGAACGCGATCTTCACCGCCCCGGGCAAGATCGACGCGCTCCCGCCGGCGAACCCGCCTCCCGATGTCGAGGCCTTCGATCCGCAGGGCAACTTCGGCCCCATCACCGCCATCGCGGGGGGCACCACCAAGCTCTCGAACGGCATCGTCGGCACGACGTTCACGGCCATCGGCAACATCGGCCAGATCACCGTCACGAGCAAGGGAGCCGGCGGCATCGTGGACTCGTTCTTCACGGCCGACTCCGATGGCGATTACACGCCCCAGCCCGTCGGCTCCCCGCGGCCATGGCTTGCGGCGGGCACCATCGCCGGCATCTCGGTCGTGGCCGCCGGCCGGCACCTGATCGATTCCAGCGGCATCGTCGGGAGCACCTTCGAGGCCGCGAACATCGGCGACCTCTACGTCGACGTCCAGACGGTCGAGGGGGGCAACGCGATCTTCGGCTCCACCTTCACCGCGAAAACGGCCGTGTACGACGGCCGCGGCAACTTCGACAACACCGGCACGATCGGCGACGTCCTGGTCCGCAACCGGAGCCAGTCCCTGGCCGGCTTGGGTACTGGGATCGAGAATTCGTCGTTCCTGGCCGGCACGGCGGGCGCGATCGGCGACCTGAACGTGACCACGAACGGGGCCAGCGGCATCACGTTCAGCACGTTCCTGGCGAACGTGCCCGACCTGGATCAGAACCGCTACAGTTCGACGATCGGCACCATCACGGTCAACACCGGCCGCGCGCTGAACTTCACCCTCGTGCCCGCCGGCATCAACACGTCGTCGTTCATCTCGGCGGCGGGCATCGGCGACATCACCGTGGACTCGGTCGGCGCCGGAATCACCGCGTCGATCTTCAACGCCGACTTCGACTGGTTCGCCACCGTCGGCGACCTCCAACCGGGCCCGATCGCGTCCATCGCCGTGCGGGTGCCGGGCCGCAACGCCAGCGGCGTCACCGGCTCGACCTTCGTCGGCTCGAGCATCGGAAACATCAGTGTCCGCCTGGAGCAGGACGCCGTCCGCGGGGTCAATGCGGTCGCGCTGAGCAACTTCTCCGCCAGGACGGGCTCGATCGGCAACGTGACGGTGGTCAACGCCCAGTCCGCCCTGCCGACTCCGCCGACCGGCGGCTACGCAATCCTCACCTCAACCTGGACCGCCGCGACCGGCATCGGATCGATCACGATCGTGGGCCCGACGCTGGGCGCGGTGTTCATCGTGGCCGGTCAGCCGGTCGTGGTCCGCGCGGCAACCCCCGTCGCCGTGCGGTCGGCACCGGCCCGCCTGTCGCCCGCGCCGGGCATCGGGCTCGTGACGGTGACGGGCGGCTCGACGCTCGATATCACGCTCGACGCCCCCGGCGGCAGCATCGGCGGCTTCACGTACCTTGACGCCCCCGGCGGCGCCTCCGTCAGCCTCACGGCGAACGCCGTCTCGCTGGGTCCCATCACCGTCGCCTCTCCTGGTTCGGCGACGGCGAATCTGACGCTCATCGCCCAGGTCACGACGCTCGGCGACGTCGCCGTCGATGGCAGCCTCGTCCTGCAGGGCTCGTCGACGCGGTCACTCGGCAACCTGACCGTTGGCGGCAACGCCAAGCTCTCGATGGCGGCGCTGGCCACGCTGGGAAATCTGTCGGTCGCCGGATCACTCGAGCTCGTCGGTGGACTTCCCAATCTACTGCAGGCCGGAAACTTCAGCGTCGGCTCGCTGCCCGGTCTCGCCAGGAGCGTTTCGATCGGCTCCCGATCCGCCCGCGCAACCTCGATCGGCACGGTTTCGATCGGGGCCACACCGCGGACGAAGCAGCAGAAGGGAACTTACGACTTCGCCTTCTCCACCTGGGCCGGTAGGCCGAACGCGGTGGTGGCGGGCCGCGCGGTGAACGCGTCGAGGAACGGAGCGGTGAGCGGAGGTGCCCGGCTGTTCCTCACGCCCGGAGGAGTCGCCCCGACCACAGTACAGCAGATCAAGAAGAAGTGACGATGACGAGACCGCACATCCGCCACCGACCTGTGCGCTGCGTTGCGCGAGTGGGATTCGAAGCCCTGGAACGCCGCCTGCCGCTCGCCGGCGACGTGGCGGCCTTTCCGACAGCCGCCTGGACGACGACCGCCCAGCCGGCCGCGAGCATCTGGACCGCGTCGGCGGCGACGAGCACCGCGTCCGCCCTGCTGGCGACCGTCGTCCCCTATCAAGACACGCTGTTCGGCG
>CAJAYZ010000152.1 GCA_903949225.1 uncultured Planctomycetaceae bacterium | reverse complement strand
CCAAACCGGCCCCCCACCACCCCCAGTCGACGGTCTCGAACAGTTCGAGGAGCCGGGGCCAATCGACGTTGCGAAGCGTCAGCGCCATGAGCGCGACGGTGCCCGCAATCCGGAGAAGCATTCCAATGGCCCGCCGTGGCCGGTCGGTGCTGCTGGGAGTCGGCTCAGGGGTGGGGGAGTGTCCCGGAAGTTCTGGCATCAGTCTCTTCCCTGGAGTGAAGGGGGCCGTTGGGGAACTCGAACTCATTCAGGTTGCCGAGCGAGTAATCTATTCTCTCCTCAAACAAAGCCATCCGAGGGCGTCGTTCGCCCGGGGGCAATTCCGAAAAGCTCGTGTTTTTCCGGAGACCTACCGCCGCATCGAGCGGCGGGCAAGTGGGATCACCGCCCGTGTCGGATCGGTGAGAACGTCGACAGGACGGGGATCGTGATGGTCGAGTGGATCATTCCTCTGACAGACCTTGTGGTGATCGGATTGCTCCTCTTGATCGGGGGCAATCTCGGCAGTTTCCTCAACGTCGTGGTCCATCGTCTGCCGCGTGGCGAGTCGGTCGTGCATGGAGGATCCCACTGCCCGTCGTGCGGATCGGCCATTCGCTGGCACGACAACGTCCCGGTGCTCGGGTGGCTGCGGCTGGGGGGCCGTTGTCGTGACTGCGGCGCGATGATTGCCGCCAGGTATCCGCTGGTGGAGGCCGTCGCGGCGGTTGTCATCGGCGGGGTTGCCGCCACGGAACTCCTTTCGGGGGGCCGCACGCTTCCTGGGGCGTCCTTCGGTGTGGTTCGCCCCGGCGCCGACAACCTGCTCCTCCATCCCGACCCGCTCCTGGTCGCCGTCGCCGGCCTCCACGGCTGGCTCCTCTTCAATCTTCTTCTCGGCGCAGCCGTGGAGGCCGACGGGCGCGTCGTGCCGGCCCGCTGGAGCCGCATGGCCCTCGGTATCTCGCTGGCGATCGTCGTCGGCTGGAACGCGCTGCTCCCGGTCGGTACAGGCCTTGAGCAGCCGGCTTGGATGGGCCAAGGGCCGGGGCGTGGACTCGGAATCGCCGCTTGCGGACTGGCCTGTGGCGCCTTGCTGGGGAACTCGTCCACGTCCGCGGGGCGTCAGGGGTTGATGCTCGTCGGAGCCATCCTGGGGTGGCAGGCCGCAGCGTGCATCGCGCTGTTGCGACCAGTGGTCGGCTGGCTCCGGGCGAGGTTGGCGTCGCTTGTTCCTCCCGACCCCCCTGCGGGGGAGGGCAACAACGCCGATGTGACGACAGGAGAGTTTTCGGAATCGATCCAATCAGTTTTGGCGTCACCCGAAGGAGAACTGACATCATCGATCGATCCTGGATCATCCTCGCTTCCCAAGACTGGGCCGGGCGCCGTTTCAAGGCCGGAGACGGCCGGTGATCGGGGGCCGTTTCTCGCCCGCCTTGTCGATCCGATCGCCGGGTATTTGCAGCGGCGGGAGCTCCCGGCGGGGGATCTGATGGTGGCAACGGCGGCATTTCTGCTGGCCTGGCGATGGCTGGGGCGGGCGGTGGCGGAATGATTCCCGGAAAGCGTCCAAGGCGGT
>CAJAYZ010000151.1 GCA_903949225.1 uncultured Planctomycetaceae bacterium | reverse complement strand
GGCGCTGGAAGCGGCGCGGATCTTTCAGGAAGTCGACGATCTCTTTGAGATCCTCCTTCACCTGCTCGAGGCCGGCGACATCGGCAAACGTCACCTGTCGGTCGCTCGATCCGTAGCGCTTGGCCGGCGACTTGCTGAAACCCCCGAGGAAGCCAGATCCGCCGAGCGGATCGCGGGCTCGGCGAAGGGTCATCCAGAATCCACCCATGAGGAGGAGGGGCACGAGCATGTAGAGGCCGAGGAGAAGGCCGGTGCCGTCCGTCGGTTGGCGGACGGTCGTCTTCACGTCGTGCTCGAGGAGCATCTCGCTGAGCCCCTCGCCGAGGTAGGGGGAGATCTCGATGTGAAACGTGCGCGGGGCTCCTCCGCCAACCTCGCCGGCGCCGGCGAGGGGAGCTTTGAATTGACCATCGAGGGAGTTGCCGGAGATTCGCACCTCGGCAACATTGCCCCCCTTCACCTCCCGGACGAACTCATCCCAGCTCACGGGTGTAGCGTTGCCGGCCTGTTCCCGAATGACGATCGTCACCAAGGCGAGGGCGGCCAGCGCCAGCATGATGATCGCCGGCATGCCGAGGGGCCGGCCCCCCCCGGGGTTTGACTTCGGAAAGCCGTTGTCGCTGCCGCCCCCCTGACCGGGGGCGTTGGAATCGGAACCGTTGTCGCGGGGGGACGTGTCCATCGGCTTTTCCGGCGGGAGACGGTGGTCGGATGCCTCAGCGGCAAGCCATTTAATGTAGTCTACGAGGGTCGAATGGACACCGATCCCACCCACAGCCGGTATTTCGCTGCTGGGTAAGCGAGATCTCCGGTCGGCCACCCCGGGTCTGCCGGGGCGCTGCGCAGCAGCTTTTAGCAGCTCCAAGGGCCCCCAGATGACCTCTTCCGATCGACGCGACCCGGCCATGGGCGCCGCCGTGAAACGCGGTGTGGTGGCGATCGCGCGGCGCGGGGAGCGGTTTCTCGCCATCCGCCGCGGGCGGGCCGTCGCGGCGCCGGGGAGGGTCTGTTTCCCCGGCGGGCACGTCGAGCCAGGGGAGGAGGATCGGGAGGCGGTCGTCCGCGAGTGCCGGGAGGAGTTGCAGGCCCATGTCGAGGCGGTGGCCTGCGTCTGGCAGAGCGTCACCCCGTGGGGCACGGCGCTTTCCTGGTGGATGGTGGAGCTCGATCCAGCCGCGGAACTGGTGCCCCATCCGGTCGAGGTCGAGGCCATCTATTGGATGACGCTCGAGGAACTCCTTGCCGAGCCGATGCTCCTCGAGGGTAACCGTGAGTTTCTCATCAACGGGCTGCAACAAGGGGATGCCGAGGGGCATTTCGGGTTGTGAGCCCCGCGCGGCAGCCCGTAGACTCTCCGGTGTTTCAAGGAGGGGCTCCCCCCGGTCCGTGCCTCCGCCCCCGGAGGGCCGGGCAGGCTGAGGCCGTGGCCCGTTCCTGCTCCTTCGTTTTCCTCTCCCCGTCACGATTTTTCGGAGTTTCGCCGCGATGGAATTGACGTTTGTGATGTTCAAGCCCGACTGCATGCAGCGTGGTCTGCTCGGGCGGATCCTCTCCCGCTTCGACGACAAAGGCTTGCGCCTCGTGGCGATGAAGATGCTGCGGATCACCCCCGCGATGTCGAAGCAGCACTACGCCGAGCATGTCTCGAAGCCGTTCTATCCAGGGCTCGAGGAGTTCATCACCGCCTCGCCCGTTGTCGGGTGCGTGTTTGCCGGGCCGGAGGTGGTGCGGGTGGTCCGCGAGATGCTCGGTGCGACCAGCGGCCTCAAGGCGGCGGCCGGGACGATCCGTGGCGACTACAGCTCCAGCCGGCAGATGAACCTCGTCCACGCCTCCGATTCTCCCGAGTCGGCCTCGCGCGAGATCGCGATCTACTTCAAGTCTGACGAGCTCCATGCCTGGGAGCCGTCGCTGGCTTGTTGGACGCAGGCCCCCGGCGAAGTCTGACGATCCCCTGTCCGCCGCCGCCGTCGGCTCTCTGCTGCCCTTGCTCTTCACCCTGCGATCCCACCATGAGTGTTCTCGTCTTTGGGCATCGGAATCCCGACACCGATGCAATCTGTTCGGCGATCGCCTATGCCGATCTCCTCCAGCAGACGACCCGTCCTGACGCCGTGGCGGCCTGTTGCGGCGCGCCCAACAAGCGAACTGAATATGTCCTCGACCGGGCCGGGGTGGCGGCGCCGCGGATCGTCATGGATGTCCGGCCTTCGGCCGAGGATGTCTGCCGTCGGGAGATCGTTACGGCCTCGTTCGGGGATTCGTTTCACGAGGCCTATCAGCGGATGCAGCGGGCCGACCTGCGGGCGATTCCCGTCGTCGGCGGCGACCGAAAGGTGGTCGGCGTCCTTTCGGTCTTGAACCTCATGGATTTGTTCTTCCATGACGAGGGGGATTCGATCCGATCGCGGACGGTGACGACCTGCCTCCAGAAGATCCACGACGTGCTCGGGGGGAGCTTCCAGCACGTTCTCGATCCGCAGCAGCACGACGAGCTCCTCGTCATGGTCGGGGCGATGAGTGCCGAGGGCTTCACCGACCGGATGAAGCAGTTTCCGGCCGAGCGGTTGATCGTCGTCTGCGGGGATCGGCCGACGATCCAGCTCCCGGCGATCGAGCATGGCGTCAGGGCGCTGGTGCTGACGGGGGGGTTCAAGCTCTCTTCGGGGTTGGTGGAGCTGGCCAAGATCAGGCGGGTTTCGGTGATCATCAGTCCGTTCGACACCGTCAACACCACGCTCCGCATCAAGGCGTCGCAGTTCATCGATACGGTCGTCGACACCGACTTCGTCACGGTGCCTGGCAAGGCGAGCATTGTCGAGGCCCGGGCGCTCGTGGAGCGATCGCCGCAGCCGGTGTTCCCGGTCGTCGATGACGACGACTGCCTCATCGGCCTGTCGTTCAAGTCGGATCTCATCAATCCACCCCGGCAGAAGCTCGTCCTCGTCGACCACAACGAGCTTGCCCAGGCGGTGAGCGGGGCGGAGGATGCCGAGATCGTCGAGGTGCTCGACCATCACCGTCTCGGCGGCGGGCTCAAGTCGCAGCAGCCGATCCGCTTCATCAACGAGCCGGTGGGGTCGACCTGCACCCTCGTCGCCCGGCAATTCCGGGCGTCGGGGATCGAGCCCAAGCCGGGGATCGCGCTGTGCATGGCGTCGGGGATCATCTCCGACACGCTCTTCCTTCGCTCCCCGACGACGACCGACATCGACCGCGAGGTCCTCGCCTGGCTCCGCGGGCTGTGCAAGGTCGATCTTGATCAGTACGCCCGGGAGTTTTTCGAGATCGGGTCGGCGCTTCGTTCGAGCACGCCGGTCGGAGTGATCAGCGAGGATTGCAAGGAATTCTCGGAGCAGGGCGTGCGGTTCTCGATTTCGCAGATCGAGGAGACCGGCTTCGATCTCTTCTGGGAGCGGAAGGACGAGCTTCGCAAGGCCCTCGAGGATTTCGCCAGCCGTCACAAGCTCGACTTCTCCGCGCTCCTCATCACCGACGTCGTCAGCAACGGTTCGCTCCTCCTCCTCTCGCAGGAGTCGGAGGCGTGGGAGGAGATCAACTATCCCCGTCTCGACAAGGGGCTCTATTCCCTCAAGAGTGTCGTCAGCCGGAAGAAGCAGCTTCTCCCGCTCCTCTCGCGGCTGATCCAGGAATCGAAGGCCTGACGCGCCCGTCGGCGAGCGCTCAGTCGCGGAGTTTGCCGGCGGGGGTGTCGGCGGCGATTCGCTCGATCATGTCGTGGCAGGCCCGTTCCACGGCGGTCTGCCATTGGCCTTCCGAGAGCCCGGCATTCATGTCGGCGCGCGTGTGGGCAAAGATCACGTCGCGGGCGCTGACGACCAGCGCGCCTAGCCCGTGGGAGTCGAAGGCCCCGCGGACGTCGGAGGCTCTTCCCCCTTGTTTGCCGAATCCTGGCACGAGGATCCAGACGTGGGGCATGGCGGCGCGGAGGGTGTCGAGTTGTTTGGGCCAGGTGGCGCCGACGACGGCGCCGACGAGGCCGTAGGCGTGCTCGCCGGGGGCGTCGCTCGTTCCCGGTGGGAGCGTGTCGGCGGCGAGGTGTTCGACGCCGGCGGCGACATGTTCATGGAGGGGGGAGCCGTTGGCTTCGAGGTCCTGGAAGTCGCGGCTGCCGGGGTTTGATGTTTTGACGAGGACAAACAGGCCGGCGTGGCGGGCTTTGGCGGTGGCCACGAAGGGGGCGATGGAGTCGAGGCCGAGGTAGGGGTTGATGGTGAGGGCGTCGCAGGCCCAGGGGCCGGCGAGCCAGCCGTCGGCGTAGGCCTCGGCGGTGGAGCCGATGTCGCCCCGTTTGCCGTCGGCGAGGACGAGGAGGCCGCGGGAGTGGGCGTAGTGGATCGTGTCGGCGAGTGCCTGCATGCCGGCGGGGCCGAGGGCTTCGAAGCAGGCGAGCTGTGGCTTGACGATTGGGATGTGGGGGGCGACGGCGTCGATCACGTCCCTGCAAAAAGTCGTGTAGAGCTTGGCGAGGGCCAAGGGATCATCGACGGTGGCGGCGCCGAGGGCAGGGGGGAGTGATTCGCGGCGCGGGTCGAGGCCGACGCAGGCTGGCGTGCGCTTGGTGCGGATGGCCTGCGCGAGCCGGGTGGAGAAGGGGAGGGTGTGGGGGAGGGTAACGGGGGTGAAATTGGGCTGAGGGCTTGGTGTGGCGGCCATGGCGTGGTCGTGCGGCTTTGGTTTTTGTGGTGGGGGGAGGGAATGGCTCTGGTTTGCGAGCCTTTGGAAGGGGACTGGAAAGCGACTGGGCGGGGGCTGGGCGGGGACGTGTTGCTGGCTGGGGGTGTTTGTGCGATAGTGTGCAGGTCGACGGGCCGGGAAGCGAGAGCTGCGCGTGCTTGTCGGCGGATTCGGGGCGTGGCGCAGCCTGGCTAGCGCGCTTGACTGGGGGTCAAGAGGTCGCAGGTTCAAATCCTGTCGCCCCGACTGGTTGGAAGTTCTGGATTGGCATAGGTTTCGGATACCCACCGCTGGTCGGTGGTGCCTTCGGGAATCCCAGTTAATGGGGTCAATGAATGGGGTCAGACCCCATTCATTGCCGGAGTGTGTCAGCATGGCTCGTCGGCCTGCTGGGTCCGTTCCATCTCTTGTCCTCCACAAGCCCTCGGGTCGGGAGGGGCTTGGGCGTCTCGGTGCCGCACTCGCCGGTCACTGGGCCGCAAATCAGAGCGATACGCGTTGCTTTTCCCCCCGTGCGTCGATCGCCTCTCGCCGTCATCCGAAGCGCTGGAAACCAGGGTTTTCGGAGGCACGAGATCGAGAGCTGGGAAACCGATCGTGCTTTTCTCTGAGCCGTGGGGCCACGTGCTTGAGGGTGATTTCGGGAGGCGCCGTTACCGCGGACGTTCGGTCGACTCCGTCGTTCCGGACGCTGATTCCGTACTGGCACTTCCGCCGAGCCAGCGCGACACAAGCGGAGGGCCCAGCAGAATGGCGGTCGCCAGCAGTCCGGGTAGGACATAGTTCGTCGCGCCGAGTCTCCGTCGGATGGCGAAGTACAAGGGATAGCACAACCCCCACATGCCGACCAGACTCAAGGTTGTCATGCCCGGATCGATGCTGATCGAAGTGTCTTGGTCGCGGTTCGGCGGAGATCGCAGGAGAAGATCACGGAGATCGAAGTACGCGATGGCCGAAGTTCCCAGGATCGCCACGTCGGCTGCCCAAACAGCCACAGCTCCCGGCCAATGGAAGAGCCTGGTGAGGATGCCCACGAGACCGGCGGCCATCGGAAGTGCCACCAACGCCAGCCCCATGACGTCGCGCGAGCCAACTGGCAAGGAAACCGCGCTGGCTGCGGTTAACGCTCCGCCATCGACAGCACGCATTGCCTCCTCACGCCGCTCACGGACCTGCCGACTGTCCCGCGACATGAGTATTCCGATCACCAACCCGCACGCAGCGCCGACGATGCCGCTCGTCGAGAGATTCGAATGACTCGGCCACCCATCTCCAGCGACACGCTGCCCCCATACGGCCCCGAGTATCATCATCATTACCGCGACGAATTCGCGAGGTATTTCCGCGGCTCCGCGCGGCTTCGGGGCATCGGCAGATGGCTGCCGATTCGGCAGGAGCATGGTCGTGCAAACAACTCCCCAACCGACGATCGGGATCGCCGCCAACCACGCCCAGGTAGCGCGGTAGCCCTTCTTCTTGAGGAGCCAGATCGTGAGTGGTATTGGGCCGACGAACATTACGGCCCCGACAAGGATCTGGCCGACCGTCTGAGCCGTGATCGCCATCGTCTCTCCTTTGTGTGCGGTCGGGTGCCTCAGCGGTGGACGCGTGCCCGAACCCCGCCGTTCCTCCGCCCCAGGCGACGTAGGATATCGGGCGCCCGAGGGGTGGAGCAACGCTCGACCACCCGTCATCCGTTGAGGGTGCGGGCGTCGACCTCGCTAGCAGGCTGTGGACAAAGTGCCCGCCGCTGGAGGCTGCGGCCGACACCCCCGATAAACCTCGGCTTGTTTGGGGGTGTCTCAAGTGGAAAAAGGTCATGGATGACTTTTTCCACGGACAGCGAGGGGGGGGCGTCGGGAAGGAAGTTCGTGAGGAGGCTCCCGCCGCCAATTGGTAGCCTGGTGGCAGTTTCATAGACGCGGCCAGGAAGGCCTGACATCTCATTGAGCAAGCAGCGGATACCCAACCCAACCGACCTTGCTCGCATGCTTGTGCTCCTCATGGCTGCCGGAAGCACTGCCCCTTGGACTCCAGAAAGTCATTGTTGAGGTGATTCCGAGAGCGTGCTTGATTCGAGGAATTCACATTTGCAACCTGATCCCCCCCGTGACCTGCACGACCTCATTCAGTTTGTGCAGGCCCAATATCGCCAACGGATGGAATCGCCACAGCACTGCGCGCTCACGTCGCGGGCCTTTGCCCTGAACGCTCCATACCGTTTCTCGGAAGTGTCCTCGCTGAGCCCGGGACGTCCTGGTCACGGCTCGCCACTTCTTCTGTTTTCAGGATCTCGTCGGAAAGGGTTGGACGAGATTCGGGCTGGCTTCGTGAGAGCAAACGAGGAGCATGCTTGGATCTACATCCCTCTGATCAGCGTGTGGATCGACGACACGACTGAAGTTGAGGACGGCGGAGTGGCGGCTGACCCCTTCCTACGGACGCTGCTGATGCGCGCCTACGGCGAGATCGAGGTGTTCCACACGCACCCCGATGGCCTCTACCGAAACCTCCACGAGCAAGGGCAACTGCCGGAGACGTGGCCGATCATCGCGGCTACTCCGAGTCGCGGTGATCAGTTCGGTGCCGCCATGCTCGAGGATCACGCGGGGCCGAGGGCCAAGCTTCTGAGCCACGTCATCAGTAGCTTCGGGGTGACGGCCTATCAGCGCACGGAGTTTTTTCGTTTCGACGATGTGGCGGTGGGTGGACCGTTTGACGTCGCCTTCGAGTCCATCCGCCCCGACGCCGATCCTGTGTCGGAGATCACTCGCATCATTCACGACTTGGAGCAGACGATCGCGTGGCAATCCGCCTCGGGCGAGACTCATGCCACTTGGCGGCTGTCGTTTGAGCCGTTCTCTGAATAGAGACTGCAGCTGGACCGCCCAGCTCATCGAAGGCCGCGGCAAACGTCTTCAAGGGTGCCGCCGTCGTGCCTGCCCCGGTGAACGGCTGCCCGGCCACTGATAGCTCCGCCGCCTGAGTCCGTTGCCGTTGCGGAAAGTCTTGGGGGGTAGGGTTGGCGGGCAATTGCGGTTTTCCTCGGGTTGAGGGCGGCCAATCGTCGGGCAGCTCTCAAGGGATATTTGGACCGTCCGTGTTGGCGCGGTGGCTCGCGAAAAGTTCCCCCTGGGTTCCCTGCTGCCGCTGCGATGGCCGCGCCGACCTGGTCCAACTGCGATAGCCGTCGCAGGAGGAGCCTCGTACCATTGGGGGGGTGTCACGTGGGCCCCTTGGCCTCGTTTTCCTTGGAGGTGGCGGATGCGACTGGTATTTGCGGCGATCGCCTTGGTCGTGATGCTGCCGGTCGCGGCGCAGGACCAATCGGACGGGACCGGGACCTTGAGCGTCGAGCAAGCGGTGGAGTTGGTCACGACGACTGAAGGCGATCTGGTCATCGACGACCTAGAGACGCTGTCGCCGGAGGCCGCCGCCGCGCTGGCGACGCACGAGGGCAACCTACAACTTCACGTGAAGACGCTGTCGCTGGAAGCGATGCAAGCGATTGTCAAGCACAAGGGTGAGCTCGGAATCTACGGGATGACCTCGGTCTCACCGGAAGTGTTCGGGACCTTCCGGCGTTACCAAGGCGGCTCAACAATCTTCGAGTCATCGGAGCTTTCGCCTCAGTCCAGAGAGGCCCTGGCGAGGCACAACTACTGGCCATTCGTCAGCGAGTTGACGACGCTCTCGGTGGAGACCGCCGAGGCCTTGGCGAAACACCCGGGCGACTTGACACTCCAAGGCCTGAAGACTCTTTCGGCGGCGGCAGCCGAGGCCTTGGCGAAGCACGGGCGTGAGGAGCCGCCGGGCGGTGTCCCTGGTCAATTGTTCCTCGACGGATTGACAGCACTGTCGCCGGAAGTGGCTGTGGCGTTGGCTGGCCACAAGGGCGAGGTGAGTCTCTCCGGTCTGCAGACGCTCCCGGCCGAGGTGGCCGAGTGGCTGGTGAATCAACGAAACCCTCTGAACCTCGACCGAGTGACGATGCTTTCCGCCGAGGTGGCCGAGGCATTGGGGAAGCACGACGGGATACTGTACCTCAGGGGGCTGACGACTCTTTCGGTCGAGACGGCAGAGCGTTTGGGCGGGCACCGGGGGACGCTGTACCTCGGCGGGCTCGAGACGCTGTCGGCCGAAGTAGCCGAGGCACTGGCGAAGCAGAGGGGTCGTTTGTGCCTGGACGGCCTCGAGTCGCTATCGGCCGAAGCGGCGGTGGCCTTGGCGGAGCACGAGGACGGTCTGTCCTTCGACGGTTTGACGACGGTCTCGCCGGAGCTTGCCGTAATCCTCACCAGGTTCAGGGGCGAGGTGTTGCTGCCCGACCTGAGAAATCTGCCCAACGAGGTCGCCGAGACGCTGCTGGCCTCTCCCGGCATCCGCTTTCGCTATCCACAGGATGCGAACAAGATCAGAAAGCTGGATGCTACTCGGGCAAGACAACTCGCCAGGCATTCGAACCTCGAACTCAACGGCTTGACGACGCTCTCGCCGGAAGTAGCCGAAGAACTGGCGAAGAATGAATGCAGCCTCTCCCTTTGCGGGCTGACGACGCTTTCCACCGAGTCGGCCGAGGCCCTCGCGAAGCACAAGGGCGCAATCTATCTCCACGGCCTGACGACACTGTCGCCGGAGGAAGCCGAGGTGCTCGCGAAGCACGAGGGCATCCTCTCGCTCCGCGGCCTGCGGTCGCCTTCCCCGGAGGTAGCCGCGGCGTTGGCGAAGCACAGGGTCTCGCTGTGCCTCAACGGCCTGGCGACACTCTCGGAGGGTGCGGCCGAGGCGTTGGCGACGCACCAGGGCGATTTGTCTCTCGACAGTCTAAAAACGCTCACGCCCGAGGCTGCAGCGGCGTTGGCGAAGTACAAGGGCCCGCTCTTACTCCAGGGCCTGACGATGCTCTCACCGGAAGTCGCCGAGGCGCTGGCGACGCACAAGGGCGTGCTGTCGCTGGGCGGGCTGACCACGCTCTCTCCGGAAGTCGCAGGGGCACTGGCAAAGCACGAAGGCCGTCTGAGACTCGACGGCCTGACGACACTTTCGGGTGAAGCCGCCGAGGCGTTGAGGAAGCATACGTGCGAACTGGACTTCCATCGCCTGAAGACGCTCACGGAGGAGGCGGCAAGGGCGCTCGCGAAGCGCAAAGGCGAACTGAATCTCGATTGCCTGAACACACTCTCCGACGGTGCGGCCGAGGCGCTGGCGATGCACGAAGGTCTCCTTGTCCTCAGCGGCCTGATGACACTCTCGGACGAGGCGGCCACGTCTCTGGCGAGGCACGTCGGCGGCCTGAAGCTCGGCAGTTTGAAAACGCTCTCAGACAGCGCTGCCAAGGCGCTGCGAACCAATCCAGGAACCTTGCTCCCCGAGAAGTTCCGCTGACCTTGCACAAGTGATCCGCCGAGATCTCGCATCGCCCCGCTCGGTCTCGTTGCCACCCATGCTGTCGCCGCCCCGCCGGCCGCGTTCATGGGAGAAGTCTGTGCCGCCCGTAGTGGCGACTCGCTGACGGTCATCGACGTTACAGACCGCCAGCACCGGATCCGCCTCCGTGGCGTCGACGCGCCGGGTGGGGCGATGCTCGTCCGTTCGTTGAGCGGGGTGATGGGGGGCGATTCCGCTCAGGGCATGCCGATGAATCGCGTCTGCATCGCCGCCAGCATCGGCGGGACACCTTACAAGATCTACCTCGACGTGGCAGGGCAGACCGTCGGGGAGATGAACCAGAAGGCCAAATCGCTCTGGTCGAGTATGGCCAGACGTCGCTCCCGTTTTCTTCGGCCCGGCGTGCCCTCGGCAGCGCCTGCCAGGCCCGCCTCGTCCGAATCGGAGGTCGTGACGCTGCTTCGTGAGATTCGCGATTCGCTCCAACTCGCCGCGAAGGCGAACTGGCTCGAAGCGGCTGGCTCCGGCCTCGCGGACTCTGGCACGCTCTCCGCCAGCCAACTCGAGGAGGTTCGAGCATCGCTGCGGCGGGAGATGCTCGGGCTTCTCGGCATCCGACCGCAGGAGCCTCGTGGTGCCCAACCAACCCGATCCTCGCTGGTAATTGCCTGCCCTGCCTGCGCGCAGAAACTCCGGGTGGCGGGCCCCGGGGTGATCAAGTGCCCGAAGTGCGCAGCGTCGGCTCGCGTCGGGGAGCAGTTGTTCAGCAGTCCCGTTCCGTCCGTTGTTTCGTCCTGATTGTTGACCGATTCATCGGCGTGAAGGGAGGCCGTCTCTCTGATCGCCATCGACAAAGAGACCGCGACGCCACTTCCAATTCCTCAAGGAGTCCACTCATGAGCGATAAAGAACACCTGAAGCATCAATCCGGCACGGTCCCCGCCTTGGTCGTAGGAAGCGTCGTCGGAGCAGCGGCTCGCAACGCCGCAGCCAAGCCCGCCGACGGCAAGAGGGAGGCGAGTCAGGCTTCCGGCCCTTTGCAGCCCAACCCAGAAATCATCGCGGTCGACGATCTCAATCGGGATGGGGTCGTGGATGCCTACGCGGTCGATCGGAATCGGGATGGTACGCCTGATGCCGTCGTGATGGATCTGAATGGCAACAGCATCCCCGACGTTGTCGCGCTGGACGACAATCAGGACGGCTTCCCAAACGTGATTGCTGCGGACGCCGACGAAGATGGGATTCCTGAGGCGACCCTGGTCGACATCGATGGCGACAGGCGGTTCGATTCCCTGCTTGCTGATCGAAATCAGGATGGTCGTCCGGACGTCATTCATGCAGACACGAACCGTGACGGCGTCATCGACGCACTCGGTGTCGACACGAACAACGACGGGTACATTGAGTCGTTCGCCGCGGACAGGAAGAACGACGGCTATCTCGAGACGATCGCCGTAGACGCGAACGGAGACGGGACGCTCGATGAATACCTGGTCGACCCGGATGCCGACGGCGTGGTTGATCTCTTCGCCGAGGATGTCGATGGCGACGGGGACATCGACACCGTCGCCTGACGTTTAAGTGAAGACCCCCGACATCCGTCCAGTTCGTTGCTTTGGTTTAGCCGTCCTGCGATCTCGTCTGCGTGGCACCGACTGGCGGGGGCGGTTGCCGCCACGCGGTTAAGCGAATGGCCCAGTGGCCCCCCCCCCTTTTTGTGCCGCCGCGGGGCACTTTTCCTCGCACTCTAATCATTTCCGTCGTTTCCCACTTCAACAAAGGATAACCCTTGGCGACGGTGGGACAGAGGATCTCTGGAGATTCGGGGCTCTCGAAGAGAGCCTATGTCGGGTACGCCGCCGCCTTCATGATCATTCCCTACGCCTGTGTTCTCGCCAGTTCAGCTCTCTCTTACTGGTGGCGACGCACCCGACCGGTGAGCGCCAAGCAGATCAATACACTCGGGTTCATCGTGTTCGGGGTGCAATTGCTTCTGGCCTTCCTGCTCGCGTGGTGGATGCCGGCTCAGCAAGGGGAGATGCCGGTATCAACTCCCGCGGGAATTCCAGTAGCAGCACCAATCGTGGCGACGAATGGAACGGCCGTGCCGCTCCCTGGCAAGCCGTTCCAGCTCGCTGCTCCTCCCGGATGGACGGTGGGCGACCCTTCCACGTTGCACGACGCAGTCATATTGGATCCTTCGGAGAACGTCGTGATCACAGCTTCTGCGATCCCGATCGTCGACGTGCCTCCTCCCCTACGAGACCCCCTGATATGCAACGACGCATGGCGGAAAGCCCTTGGGCCGGAACTGACTGAAAAGGAAGATCTCTTACCCTTTCCATGCTCTCTCCTCGGCCACCGGGTGGAGGCGCGGAGGACGGATTTCACGTTGGCTCCTTCGGAGGGCGGTTTATGGGTTCGACAGGTGTGGGTTGTCGCCGTCCATGGGGACTATCTCTGTCACATCGGCATCATGATGACACCGTCGTTCGCGGAAGAGGCCGGCGAGGATGCCGTGCAGACAATCCTGGCGTGGGTGCAGGCCACTGGTCCTGGAGACATGCGGCGTCGAAAAGGCGGCTTTGCGAGCAAGGCATTGCCTGCCACTGGTAAGTCAGCGGCAGCCGGGGTCAAGTTCACGAGCATCCAGCCACGGAGTCCGAACTCAAAAGTCTCCCAGGATTACCGGGGCCGTGACATGAACTTCGTCGAAGAGCACATGAGAGGGGGCATCTCGGCTGCAAGTGAATACGAAACCACGACAGACGGTACCGCTTTAGCGAGTGCCATCGACAGGCTCAACAGATCGCTTGAGTTGGGGTTCACGCGGCTCATCCTTGAGGAAAGTGCGAAAGACGGCGGACGGAAATAGGCTCGTGCTGGCCGCACGAGTCACAGCCGACGGCTGATGATGACGGTCAGGGATGAAGAGGGCTTTTGGGTGTCTCCGACGGCTCATCGCCTCCTCAAGAGAAATAACGCGTTTTCGGACGGACTTTTGGCTGCGAAGGCATCTGTCCGTCGGGCTGTCGCCGTCGGAGTGGCATTTCGTTCCGCTTCACGCCAGCGCGAGACGGTGCTGGTAGGCTACCGGAAGCAGGGCGTTGCGTAGCCCTCCGTCGTTGCGGCGATCCCATGAAACTCCTCTACCTTCACGGTTGGAACTCGTTGGTCGGGGGCGTGAAGCCAACGTTCCTGCAAAGCCTTGGCCACGAGGTCATCGAGCCGGCGCTGGACCACGACAACTTCGAGATGGCGCTGGCGACGGCCCAGGCTGCCTACGATGCGAGCCTGCCGGACATCGTGGTGGGGTCGAGCCGAGGTGGGGCTGTGGCGATGAACCTCCAGAGCGGCCATGCGAAGCTGGTGCTGCTCTGCCCGGCCTGGAAAAGATGGGGCTCAGTCAAGGCGGTGAAGCCTGGCACGATCATCCTCCACTCTCGAGGCGACGACGTGATTCCCGTCGAGGAGTCGCTGGAGCTGGTTCGGACGAGCGGGCTGCCGGATTCGGCTCTCGTAGAAGTCGGTTCTGACCATCGGCTGGCGGAACCGGAGCCGTTGAGGGCATTGGCCAGAGCGGTGGAGGGGATATGAAACGCGTTGTGGTGATCTCGGGGGCGGGTATCAGTGCCGAGAGCGGATTGATGACGTTTCGCGGCGTCGATGGCCTCTGGCGTGGCTACCGGCCTGAAGAAGTGGCGTGCCCTGAGGCTTGGCGGCGGAATCCCGGGCTGGTGCTCGACTTCTACAACGAACGCCGCAGGGCTGTCCGCGAGGCTGTGCCCAACGCCGCCCATCGCGCTCTCGTGGAACTCGAGCGGGGCTACGACGTCCGGATCGTCACGCAGAACGTCGATGATCTCCACGAGCGAGCTGGATCATTGAGCGTCCTCCACCTCCACGGGGAGATCCGCAAGGCTCGGAGCACGCAGGACCCGGCGCTCGTCACGCACCTGGGAGACGGCGACATCCACCTCGGCGACGGTTGTGCCTTCGGAAGCCAACTCCGCCCGCACATTGTCTGGTTTGGCGAGATGGTCCCGGCGATGGAGGAGGCGGCGGAACTGGTCAGGGAGGCGGACGTCCTGATCGTCGTGGGGACGTCGCTGGTGGTCTATCCAGCAGCGGGCTTGGTGTTCGAGGCCCGGAAGGATGCCAGGCGAATTGTGGTGAACCCAGAGATCCCCGAGGCTGTGACGGGGGCGGGATTCGAGGCGGTGGCAAAGCCCGCGACGGTCGGGGTGCTAGAAGTGGTGAACGGGTTGTTGGCGGAGGCGGTGGGGTAAACGCGGCAAGGATGGTGGTGAGTGCAGCCCAGACGCGATCATTCATCGATGTCTTGCGGGCGCGCGATGATCGCGACGGGCTTCAAGCGTTTCTTGAAACGCTGCCAGTGATCGACATTCGCTCGCGATGATGACCGTCACGTCAGTCGCCGACAGCCGTTCCCCGGCTCGCATACTGCCTGGCGGCGGCTTGGAGATACCGATCAAAGTCGGCATGGGCACGGGCGAGTTCGAGCACGCCGTCCCGCCGCAGCGCGTAGACCTCCACGTCGGCAATCGCCCGGATCGTGGCGGCCCGGGGAACGTCAGCGAGGATCGCCAACTCGCCGAAGAATGATCCTGGCCGCAGGACCGCGAGCTGCTCAGGCGGCTCGCCCCGCAGCACCTCGACTTGCCCCCTCGTCAGAAAATACATCTCGTCCCCCACGTCCCCCTCGTGCACCACGACGTCGCCCGGCGCGAACATCCGGGCATCGAGCCGCGGGATGATGTCCCGGAGAAACTCGCTGCTGGCGCTCTTGAAGAAGGGCACTTGTTCGATGAGGGCGGCGGTGATCGCCCGCATTCGAAGCAGCTCGCGGTCGACCTTGCCCGGCCCCTTGGAGGGCATCTCGGAGATCATATGGACCTCGGCCGGCACCATGAACCGTGCCAGTCGGTCGGCGACGAAGGTCCGCAAGTCTTCGGGACAAACCGCGCCGTCGGTCGCCAGGATGACGTAGGCGTGCGGCACCTCGCCCGAAGTGGCGTCGGGAACGCCGATGACGCAGGCCTGCCGGACCGCCGGGTGCTCCGTCAGCGCTACCTCCACTTCGAGGGGCGCGACCTTGTTACCCCCGACGACGATCACGTCCTTCTTTCGACCCACAAACCACAGATAGCCGTCCTCGTCATAGCGGCCCAGGTCACCGGTCTGCACCCATCCCTGCTGCAGCGTCTTGCGGGTCATGGCCGATTCGTTCCAGTAGCCGTCCATGATCCCCGCTCCACTGACACGGATGTCCCCGACCGCCCCGGTGGGAACATCGACGCCGTGCTCGTCCACGACCGCCACGTGGACGCCATGCGACGGCAGGCCTATGGCCCCCGGCTTCTTGCGACCGAACGGCGGGTTCATGGCGTAGGGGCCCGTCTCCGTGGAGCCGCACTGCTCGGTGATGGGCACGCCCGTGAGGCGCTCGAAGGCTTCCAGCAGCTTCGTCGGCACGCGATCGCCGCCAGCCAAGCAGAGCCTGAGTTGACTGAAGTCGCAGCCCTGGAAATCGGGGCTCGCCAACAGTTGGCCCAGGCCCGCAGGCGTGAGCGTCAAGAACGTCTTGGCGGGCTGCCGGCGCAGGGCGGCAACAAAGTTTTCGACATTGAACTTTCGCACGAGGCCGACCCTTCCCCCGACCCAGAGCGTGGGCAAAAGCTGGCAGCGGAGCGCCAGGGGACGTGAACAGGACGTCGCTATCAGCGTGACGTCATCAGCCGTGAGCGTGACCCGCGCGAGGTATTTGCGGACGCCGTTGGAGATGGCTCCGTGGGAGAGGACGACCCCCTTGGGGCGCGACGTCGTTCCAGAGGTGTAGATCATCACCGCCGGGCTGTCATCGTGCGTCGCTTCGGCGGGAAGGTCGCGATCGGCCCCGAGGAGCGAATCAAACGGCCGCCGGCTCGCGACGGATGCGTCGCCCCCGACGACGGCGATCCGAGGCACGGCCCCCAGGGCCCCCACCTCTTCGAGTCCGGACACCCGTTCGTGATGGACGATGAGGATCGCGGCTCCGCTGTGGCCGAGCGCGTAGCCGACTTGGAGCGGGTGGTATTGGTAGTCCAGCGGCACCGCGACCAGCCGCATCCGAAAGCAGGCGAGGTAGCAGACGACCGTCTCGAGGCAGTTCGGCAGCAGGAAAGCCACCCGATCGCCTTCCTCGAGCCCCATGGCTGCGAGGCCCGATGCCAGCCGCGAGGCCAGCCGCTCGAGCTCCACCGCGGTGGTCCACGATCCGTCGCACTCGAGGATCGCCCGGTTGGGATCGATCTCGATGGATCGTTCGAGCAGGCGATGGAGCATGAAAGCGGTCACCCGGGTCACGCAGAATCACTCGCGATACGGGCAAGCCATCTCGCGAGACAAACGGCACCCCAAGTGGTATAAGTCAACGCTCGCCAGCCCCGCAAGCAGCGGACGACTCCGCCGAGAACGCCCGCCACCGTGCTATCCGACGATCCTGCCGTTTCGGGCGACGACGCGACCGGCGCTGCCGGCCGCGGTTCAGCCATCCTTTTCACCCTGGCGGCCCTGCAGTTCATCGCGATCGTCGACTTCATGATCGTGATGCCGCTGGGGCCACAACTCCTCGCCGACCTCACGATCGACGCCCGGAGGTTCAGCTGGGTCGTCTCGAGCTACACGCTCGCGTCCGGAATCGCCGGATTGCTGGCGGCGTCCTGGCTCGACCGCGTGTCGCGGAAGACGGCCTACCTCGTGTGTGCGATCGGCCTGCTCGCGGGGACGGCGGCGTGCGGGCTGGCCAACAGCTACCCGCTCTTGCTCGCCGCGCGGTGCGTGACCGGAGGCTTTGGCGGCGGGCTCGGCGGGCTGGGGCTGGCGATCGTGGCGGATGTGTTCCCGCCCGACCGTCGCGGCCGTGCCACGGGCACGCTGATGTTGGCCTTCGCCTTCGCCTCCATCGCGGGCGTGCCGCTGGGGATCGCACTGGGCACGCAGTTCGGCTGGCAGGCACCCTTCTTCGCCCTGGCGGTTCTCGGGCTGCCGCTAGTGGGTCTGGCGGCGTGGGCGCTGCCGCGGCTGGAGCCCCACTCGGATGACTTGGCGCGGCATCCGCTGGTCCGCCTCGTCGACACGCTGACGTTCCCCCCCCATCGCCTCGCCTACGCACTGATCTCGCTGTTGATGGTCGGTGCGTTCTCCGTGATCCCATTCATCTCCACCTCCTTCGTAGCCAATGTGGGCGTGACCGAATCGCAGTTGCCGCTCGTGTTCGTCGTCGGGGGGCTGCTCACGCTCGCCACCACGCCGCTCGCCGGCCGGCTCGTCGACCGCCTCGGAGGGCTCGCGGTGTTTCGCGGCGTCGTGCCGCTGTCGGCCCTGGGGATGCTCGTCCTCACCCACCTGCCGGCGGTGGGCATCGGCGGCGCCGCCACGGCCGCGGCGTTCCTGATGGCGACCAACTCGGCCCGAATGGTGACGGCGATGTCGCTGATCACGGCGAGCGTCGAGCCCCGCCGCCGCGG
>CAJAYZ010000150.1 GCA_903949225.1 uncultured Planctomycetaceae bacterium | reverse complement strand
GGCCGGCCGCGGTGAACAGCGTCAGGGCGGAAAACACCGCCGGCACCGACCAGGACCGAAGGACGGACAGGCCACGCATCGCAGCAAACTCCAAAACGTTCCACCACCCCCAAATCACCACACCGTGCAACCATACCCCCGGGATTTGGCCCGGTGGATCGTGCCAGCCCCCCCCGGAGGCCGCCCGGTGGTCGTGGGGATGACGGTGGTAGCGCCCTTGCCGGTTGTGCCGCCGCCGCGGCCCCCTCCGCACCGACACCAGACACGCCCCGCTGGTACGATGGCGGTTTGCCGCCACACCCCGCGATGGCCGGGGGGATCCGTAGGACGCCTGTCGATGTCGATCGCTCCGAAACCGTCACGCCCCTCCGATCCCGCCGCGCTCCTCCTCGGGTATCTCAATTTCTCCGCGGGGGCCTTTGATCCTGCCGTCTGGCGGGCCTGTTCCGACCTGTTTGCCGCCGCCGAGCCGGACGGGGAACGCCCCGATACCGCCGTCGCCGTCGCCACGCTCCTCCGCCAGCGCCTCGCGGAGTTGGAAGCCGTCGAGCCCGCCTTCCGCGATGCCGGACAGGCCCGGGCGATGATCGGCCTGGTGTTTGACGAGTTGTTGCCGGGCTACCGCCGGTTTCACAGCGACCTCCTCGAGCATCAGCCCGCCGGGGCGCTCGAGCGGCCGTATTCGATCATGGCCGCCGCCCAGGCCCTCCTCCTTGCCGGTGGCCCTTCGGCGTCGGGCGCCGTCGAGGAGGCGATCGGGCGCCTCGATGACTACGTCGGCTGGCGCCCCGTGGCCGTCCTCGAGAACGGTCGGCTGTCGGAGCCCTATCCCCACGAACGTGTCCGGCCGGTGCCGCTGTGGGTGGCCGGGGCCGGGCCCGCCCATGGCCGGTATGGCGAACTTGTCGCCCAGGCCGTCGCCATCCTCGCCTCCGCGCCCGACACGCTCCTCCGCCAGGCCGACTTCGACCTCGAGGCGCTCGAGGAGCTGTCGATCGATCCGCGCGCCTTCGACTTCCTCCATCCCGCTGCCAGCCGCCCCAACTATCTCTTCGGCCTGTGGGATCCCTCGCGCATCGACGAGCGCGGCCGCTACCGCCGGATGGTCGTTCAGCAGGCCACGCTCGACGGCATCCTCTCCTGGCCCGAGGTCGCGTCCGGGGCGGGCGGCGACGCACGCTCGGCCGCGGAGCTTCGCCTCGAATCAGCCGCCGTCCTCGCCGGCGTCATGCTCATGGCGTCGGGGCTCTCCGGCCACGGCCCCGGCGCCCATCAGGCAGCCGCGCCGCTCTCCGAGCTCCTCCCCCGGATCGCCGGCTACCGGGATGAGTTTTATCGGTGGATGCTCACCCGCCTCGAGCCCGATCATCGCCGCCGGCTCGAGGTCGAGGTGGAGCGGCTCCGCCAGCCCTTCGGCGGCGTCCGCCGTCACATCAATGCCCTCCTCGCCGGCCGCCGCGCCCGGCAGGTGGAGGCGGTGGCCTTGGCGGGGGTCTTCGCCCGGCTGGGGCGGGCCGAGGGGGCCGAGCGGATGGCGGCGCTCGTGCCGGCCGCCTCGGCGCGGATGTTCGCCCGGATCACGAGCCGGGTCGTCGCTGCCCAAGCGGCCGTGCGCCGCGGAGGGGCCGCCGGTGGCGCCGCCCAAGCCCTCGATGATCTCGATGAGGCGACCGAGCTCCTCTTCCGCGCCGTCGGCTGCGGCGCCGCGGTCGATCCCTGGAACATCCTCGGCCTCTCGGGGCAGTTTCCACTCCATGAGCCGGGAGGGGAGAGCCTCCCCGATCCGCGCGTCGACGATCTTGTTGCGACGGTCGGCTCGATCCTCGATGGCTATGCCGCTGCCTGGCGGGCCGCGAGCGTCGACGGCCCCGCGCCACTTGCCGCCCGTGCCGGCGCCGCCTGCGAGCGACTCGCCGCCTGGTGGGATCGCCATGCCACCACCACCGTCAGCGGCGTGCCCCATCTCTCCGGCCGCGAGATGCTCGTCTCCTCGCGCGAGGTGATCAGCGCCCTCGGCCGCCGCCGCGAGACGGCTCCCTCACCCCCCCCCGCCGGCTTCTGGCGTACTGAAGTCGCCGAGTTCTCCTCGCCACGGAGCCATGCCCATGCTGCCGAGGCGCTCCTCCGCGAAGGGGATCTCGATGGCGCGATGGGCTTGCTCGTCCACTGGGCCTCGCTCCTGGAAGGGGTCGAGGTGGAACGCCTCGGAACGGTGTGGCTGGCGGCGGCAGCGAAGTGGCTGGCGCTTGCCGTCGCCGACCGCTCCGCGGTGGGGCGCAACCGTGTCCGCCGGTTTCTCGAGCTCATCGAGGCCAACACCACCTCCGTCGCCGACTGCATCGAACGCTTCGCCCAGCGCCCCGAGCCGCGCCGCCGCCCGCGCCGCGACGATGACGCTGTCGATGGCGACGATGACCGCGACGACGAGACGCCCGGGTCGGAAGAGAGCGTCGCTGCCGCCTACGAGACCTTTACGTGGCGCGATTCGACCGACGACGGCATCGACGGCGGGATGCTCGACGTCGAAGGGGCCGGCGGCACGCCGGTGGGCGGCGTCGGCGAGGTCGAACATGCGGCGGAGTTTCTCGGTGGGCTGTTTCGGCTTTTGCGCCAGGCGGTGACGACGATCATCGCCGCCGATGTCGCCGACGGTGGCATCGCGACAGCGGCCGAGATCGATTCAGCGAAGGCTTGGCGGCATCATCTGCGGCGCCTGCGGCGGACGTTTGTCCGGGCCGCTGGGACGATCGCCGGATCTGATCCGGCGCCCCCGCCCGGAATGCCGCCGGCGGAATACGACCGGCTCCGCTGGCAGCGCGACGCCGCCGCCGAACATCTTGTCGATGCCGCCGTCCAGGCGACGGAGACGTTGTGGATGCTCTCGGCCCGGCTCCATGCCGGCGTCGCGCCGCGCCCGGCCGGCCCGACATCGGCTTCACCCCCCGCGGCCGGCTTGTCAAAGGGGGCGGTCGGGCGGCTCCTTGCCGCGATCCTCTCAGGCGATGCCACCACGGCCCGCCACTGGCTCGAGATTGTCCGGGGGAAGCTCGTCGGCCAACCGGTGCTCTATGTGCCGCTGTCGCGCGGCGGCCGCCCCGACCGGATCGTCCGCGCCCGGGCCCGCGAGCGGCTCCTCGAACGGCTCGCCTCGAGCCTGCCGCGGCTCGGCCTCGTGGCGGAAACCTCCGCGGTGGTCCATCTCGCCAAGGCCCTCGAGAGCCGGCGGCCCCCGGGGGCAGCGAGTGTGAGTGAGTTTGATCGGGTGTTCGAGGCGGCGACGACGGCGCTGGCCGAGCGGATCGTCGTCAGTGCCCGTGCTCCCGGGCCCGATGGCGCGCTTCCCGCCGGCCCGGTCGTCACCGAGCGGATCCTCGACGGGCTCTCACTTCTCGTTCCACGGCTCCTCGACACCTGGATGACCCACGCCCGCCAGTTGCGGCTCTCGGTTCTCGAGCGCGTCCGCGATCCGCGGGCGTTTACGGCGCTGCGGGAGTTCATCGAAGCGTACGGCGCGGGGCTGTTCACGCAGCATCTCCTCTCTCCGCCGTCGCTCCGCGGCATTCTCCGTGGAGGCGTTCGCCGTTGGCTCGAGGATCTCGTCGACCGCCATGGCAATGATCTCCCCGACCGCGGCGGGCCGCCGCGGCCTCGGGCGCTGATCGCGGGCTTGGGCGACGGCTCGATCCTCTTGAAGCAGGCTTCGGCGCGGATGCGGCTGGCGCTCGAGTGCATTGCCGAGAACCATGCCGAATACCGCGACTGGAACTCGACGACGACCCAGTCGGATCGAGGGGAATGTCTCCACATCCTCCTCGACTTCCTCAGGCTGAAAGCCGAGTACGAACGGATCGCCTGGACACTGCGGCCTGTCAACATGGCCCACCGTGTCCTCGCCCGGCTGGGGGTGCCTGAGGCGGCCGAAGCGTGGCGCGGGAGGATGCGCGACGAGACGCAGGACACCGCCGCCGAGCTCGTCGAGAAGCTCAAAAAGCTCGAAGCGCAGTGGGGCGTGCGCCTGGCGTGCATCGCCGATCGGGTGAGCCGACCGTTCACGGCCGTCCTCGAGCAAGACGAGCTCGAAGCCCTCGTCGCGCCGGCCGTCGGCGAGCTTGTAAGCGCCGTCGACGACGGGGCTGGGGCCCGGTTCGAGGCAAAGGCCGTTTCCTTCATCGGCTTGGCGGGGGGCTCTGGCGTCGAAGTCCCCGATTGGCTCGACCGTCTCGGCTCCACCGTCGATCGCGAGCTCGACGCCCTCGGCAGCGACGGCCATGCCGGCCGTCCGCTGATCTCGCTCCCCGACGCCGTCCCCTGGGTGACGATGGCCTGGGGCGATCTCCGCCAGGCCCTCGAGCCACGGGGGCCTGAGTCTGATGCAGCCCGGCCGTGAAAAGCTTGATCACGAGCGCGCCGACGCCTACAAACCCTGGGGAGGAACGACGTCGTGGCCACCGTGATTTTCGAAGATCGTGTCGAGGTGCCTCTGGGCTCGGTGCGCCTCGAGGACTTCCGCATCTGGGCGGCCTCGCCTGCCTTTCCGCGGTCGGGGCGCATCGACTACGTCTCTGGAACGATCGAGGTCGACATGTCGCCGGAAGACATTTTCTGCCACGGTGTCCTCAAGGCCGAGGTGGCGGCGGTCCTCCAGCGTCGCGTCAAGAAACACGCCACGGGCCTCCTGCTGATCGATTCGACGAGGGTTGTCTGCCCCCGCGCCGAGCTCTCGGTCGAGCCGGACGTCGTGTTTGTCTCCCGCGACGCGATCGATCGGGGGCGGGCCCGGCTCGTGCCGAAGGTCAGCGGTGAGCCGGGGCGATTTGTGGAGATCGAGGGGGCTCCTGATCTGATCGTGGAGATCGTCAGCGACACTTCCGTCGTCAAGGACACGCAGCGGCTGCCGGCGGCCTATCACGCCGCGGGGGTTCGGGAGCTGTGGCTCCTCGATGCGCGGCGGGCTCCGGTCTCGTTCGTGATCCATCGCCGTGGCGAGACGGCATTCGAGCCAGTCGGCGAGGATCGCGGCGCCCAGCGATCTGCCGTGATGGGGTGCAGCTACCGTCTCGAGAGCCGGGCCAACGACTTCGGTGGGCTCGACTTCGACCTCGTCGAGGCCTGACCTCGGCTCCCGCCGAAGGTGGCAACGTCCCGTCGCCCGCTGCCGGCCTCAGCTTTCGATGGAGTATGCTCCCGGCCCGGGGGCGGTCCGATCCCGCGACGTCTCCGCCAGCGCCCCCCAAGCAGCGCCCCCAAGCAGCGTCCCCTAGCAGTGCCTCAAGGAGTCGTGTCGATGCATTCCCTCGTTCGCCTCGCACTTGTTCTCGTCGTCACCGTCGCGACGCTCTTCGTCGCCTCCGCCCCGGCCCATGCCGAGGACCCCGGCTATGAGTCGCT
>CAJAYZ010000149.1 GCA_903949225.1 uncultured Planctomycetaceae bacterium | reverse complement strand
GTTGAGCAGGGAACGGGGCTCGATAGGCGGCCCCTCGATAGCGAGGATGCCAGGGCGACAGACGCGGGGATTGGCGAAGCCGGCCGGGAGCGGCAGGGCGGGGGGGAGCTCTCGGCCGAGGGCTCGGCGTGGGGCACCGCGCGCCGCGACAACGAGCTTCGAGCCGGCGTTCATGCCGGAGCCCGAGTAGTCGAGGGTGTCGATCGTCGTCTCGGTGTGGAAGTGGCAGTCACGCCGCCAGTCGACGCGGGCGAGGAGCCAATCGAGGAAGGCTTCAATGTCGTGGGCGTCGAGCCCGGGGGCTTCGAGGCCGTTGACGATGAGGAGGTATTTCGCCAGCGACAGCTGTCCCTGGCCGAGGATGCTCGACGCCTGCGTGAGGAGCTCGGCCGGTCGGTCGGTCTTCCGCCACGGCTGGTAGCGCTCGCTCCCCACCGCCAGGAGGAGCGGGTGGACGCCGGCGGCGTCGACGGCATGGACGCTCGTCACTCCGGGGAGAACGGTGGGGATGATCGGCCCGGTGAGTTCGTGGACGAGCCAGCCGAACATCGTGTCTTCCTGCGGCGGCCGCCCCACGACTGTGATCGGCCAGATGGCTCCAGGGCGGTGGGAGACGCGATCGACGCGGAGCACGGGGAAGTCGTGTTGCCGGGCGTAGTAGCCCAAGTGATCGCCGAACGGTCCCTCCGGCTTGGTGCCGGGAAGGATCGTGCCTTCGATCGCGAAATCAGCCTCGGCGTAGACTCCCGGCCTCCCCTTGGCGGTGATCATCGGAATCCGATGGCCGGCCAGCGCCCCGGCGAAGGTCAGCTCCGAAAGCCCTTCGGGAAGGGGCATCATCGCCGCCACGGCCATCGCCGGCGTGCCACCGACGGTGATCACGACGCGGAGCGGCTCGCCCCGCTCCAGCGCCCTGCCATGGTGGACGCCGATGCCGCGGTGGAGCTGATAGTGGAGGCCGATCTCGTCGAGCGGCCGGTAGTCATTGCCGGCCAGCTGAACGCGGTACATGCCGAGATTCGAGCCCTGTGTGCCGGGGCGGGCTGGATCCTCGGAATAGACACAAGGAAGCGTGATGAACGGGCCGCCGTCACCAGGCCAGCAGACGACATGGGGCAGGGAGGAAAGCGCCACCTGACAGGCGTGTACCGGCCCCCGGCTCACGTGTCGCGGAAGCATCGTCAGGGCATCCAGCGGCGCCCGCCAGTAGCGCCACGGGCGGCGCGCGGCGGAGGTCGGATCGATCTTCAGCTCGACGAGCCGGCGGACGCGGTCGAGGGTGTCGGCGAAGATCCGCTCGACGCGTTTTCGAGTGCCGTAAAGATTGACGAGGATCGGGAACGGACAGCCGCGGGGATTGGTGAACAACACCGCCGGGCCACCGGAGCGGTAGAGCCGGCGCTGGATCTCGGCGATCTCCAAGTGGGGATCGACCGGCGCGTCGACAAGGACTGCCTCCCGCTCGGCACGGAGGGCATCGACGCAGCTGGCAAGTGAACGAAATCCCATGGGTGTCAGCGTTTCTCGAGGCTCTTGAGCGTCACGGCGGTCTGGTCGATGAGCGCTGCGAGGATGTCGTGTTCCTCGCGCGAGAGGGGGCGCGGAGGATCAAAGGCGATCACGAGCACGCCGAGCGAGTGCCCCTGGTAGCGGATCGGCAGGCAGGTGAGCCTGGCGCCGGGAAGGGTGTCGCTGCCGAGCCCGGCATCGCGGCCATGCTCGACGACCCAGGTGACGAGGCCCTCCTCGTCCGCGGCCGGCACGATGGCTCCCAGTCGGGCCGCGCTTTGCAGCCCTTCTGCACGACGTGCCAGGCGGACGTCGATGGCCGAGGCATCGGTGACGGCGGCGGTCGAGGAGGCGAGTGTCGCCGCGATCGAGTCGGCATCGAGGGCAAGGGCGAGGGTGCGTGAAAACCTGAGGAGACGCGCCGTGCGCTGCTCCCGTTCCACGGCCATCGACGTCTGTGCCTTGAGTCGCACGATCAGTTCCGCCACCACGAGGCCCACCGAAAGGAGGACGATCAAGGAAACGATATCCGTTGTGCTGGCGATGACCAGCGTAAAGAAGGGGGGAACGAAGAAAAAGTCGATCACGACGGCGGCCAGCACGACGGCAAGCACGCCCGTTCGACGGCCGAACCACAGCGACGAGGTGAGCACAATCAGCAGGGACACGAACGAGACGATCGCATCGTTGATGTGTGGCCAAAGGAGGCGACCGATGACCGTCGTCGCCGCGAGCGTACCGACGACATACCCCAGCCCGGCAAGCGATCGACCGCTGCTGCCGGTGGCAGGGGGGGGCGGTCGATTCCGCGGTTCGTCTTCGTCGCAGACCACCAGCACGTCAATGTCGTGGCTGTGCCGCACGAGCCGATCGACGACATTCTCTTTGAACCACGCGACTCGACGCTGTTGACGCGGCTTGCCGACGAGGATCCTCGTCGCCCGGAGGCGATGGGCCTCGTGGAGCAAGGCGTCGGCGATGCTCGACCCGGAGAGCCGCGCGACGCTACCTCCGAGCGACTCGGCCAGGCGCAGATTCCGCTCCGACTGCTCGACCGCCTCTGGCGTCAGGGGGCTTGAGCTCGCTTTGTCCACCGTGGCAGCGATCCATTCACCGCGCAGCCCGCTGGCGATGTGGTGCGCCCTGCGGAGGATCCGCTCCGCCCCGGGGCCGGGCCCGACGGCTACGAGGATCCTTTCGCTGATCCCCCTGCCATGGTCGTTTCCGTCGGCGAGGCGGGCCGATTCAACGTCGCGGTCGACGCGCTGAGTCATCCGCCGCAGCGCCAGTTCGCGGAGTTCGAGGAGGTTGGAGCGTTTGAAGAACCGCTCCGTGGCCCGGGCGGCGACGTCGGGCAGATAGATCTTCCCCGCCTTGAGCCGATCGAGCAGTTCGTCCGGCGGCAGGTCGACCAATTCGATCTCGTCGGCCCGGTCGAGCGCCTCGTCGGGAACCGTCTCCCTGACGCGGACGCCGGTTGCCTGTTCGACGAGATCGACGAGGCTCTCGACATGCTGCACATTGAGAGCCGTGTGAACATCGATTCCGGCGGCCCTCAAGTCGTCGATGTCCTGCCAGCGTTTCGGATGGAGTGATCCCGGGGCGTTGGTGTGTGCCATCTCGTCGACGATCAGCACCTGCGGCCGGCGGGCGATCGCGCCACCGAGGTCGAACTCCCGCAAGGTGTGGCCTCGGTAGGGGATCGCCAGCCGGGGAAGGACCTCGAGCCCCTCGACGAGCGCCGCGGTCTCGGCGCGACCATGCGTCTCGACGATCCCCACGACGACATCGGTGCCCGCGGCGGCGAGGCGTCGGGCCGATGCAAGCATCGCGTATGTCTTGCCGACGCCGGGAGAAAACCCGAAGAACACTTTCAGACGGCCGCGGGCCGCCCTGGCCTCGTCGGCATGGATCGCGGCCAGCAGGGCGTCGGGATCAGGCCTCGTCGGAGAAGACGTCATGGCGGGGGGCGGAGGCCTTCCTCGGAGAGTTTCGGCATGGCGCCGCCGCTGTCGAGCGATTCCAGGGCCAGATTGAGCACGAGCACGTTGACCCGTGGCCGACCGAGGATCCCGAGGAAGGCTGGCTCGATCCGGGCAGCGACGAGGCGTTGCACCTGCTCATCCGCCAGGCCGCGGGCCGCCGCCACCCGCCGCACCTGGAGCAGCGCAGCCCGGGGGGAGATGTGCGGATCGAGGCCACTGGCGCTGGCCGTCACCAGATCGACGGGGATCGTCGCGCTGCCGGTGGATTCGTCCCTTCGCAGTGCTTCAGCCCGCTCGGCGACGAGCGTGGTGAACGCCGCGCTTGTCGGCCCGAAGTTCGATCCACCGGAGGAGGTCGGGTCGTAGGGAGTGGTGCCCGAGGCGCTGGGCCGACCATGAAACCAGCCGGGGCCTGTGAACGGCTGACCGATGAGGAGCGAGCCGCGCACCGCTCCGTCGTCACCGATGAGCAGGCTGCCGGCCGACTGACGCGGAAACAGCGCCTTCGCTGCCAAGGTCATGCCGACCGGATAGAGGACACCGGTGATCGTCGTCAGGACAACGAGCAGGGTGATGGCCGGGCGGATTTGGCCCAGGATCATGGCGGACAGCTTGGGGGGGCGAGGCGCGTCGGAGGGGGGCATCAAGGGACTCCGCAGGTGGCGAGGAGCATGTCGAGGAGCTTGATGCAAGGGAAGGGGAGGAGCAGGCCGCCGAGGCCCCAGACGAGGAGGTTTTGGCGGAGGAGCACCGCCGCGGGAAGGGGGCGGTACTGCACCCCCTTGAGCGCCATCGGCACCAGTCCGACGATCACCAGGGCATTGAAGGCCACCGCGGCGAGCACGGCGGTGGTGGGGGAATGGAGCCGCATGACGTCGAGCGCCTGGAGCTGCGGATAGATGCCGCCGAAGGCGGCGGGGACGATCGCGAAGTACTTGGAGACGTCATTGGCGAGGCTGAAGGTCGTCAGGCTGCCACGGGTCATGAGGAGTTGCTTGCCGACGGCGACGATCTCGAGCAACTTGGTCGGATTGCTGTCGAGATCGACCATGTTGCCGGCCTCCTTGGCGGCCTGCGTGCCGGAGTTCATCGCCACCGCCACGTCGGCCTGGGCGAGGGCGGGAGCGTCGTTCGTGCCGTCTCCCGTCATGGCGACGAGGTGCCCTTCCTGCTGATAGCGGCGGATCATCGCCAGCTTCGCTTCGGGCGTCGCCTCGGCGAGGAAGTCGTCGACCCCCGCCTCCGCGGCGATGGCGGCCGCGGTGAGCGGGTTGTCGCCGGTGATCATCACGGTGCGGATGCCCATCGCCCGCAGCTCCTTGAACCGCTCCGCGATCCCACCCTTGACGACATCTTTGAGCTCGATGACCCCGAGCACCCGCGTGCCATCGATGACGACCAGCGGCGTCGCCCCGGCCTTGGCGACGTCGTCGCAGATGCGATTGACCTCGGCCGGCATCGCCCCCCCGGCGGCGGTGACGGCCTTTTGGATCGTGTCGCGCGCGCCTTTGCGGATCTGTCGGCCGTCGAGATCGACGCCGCTCATCCGTGTCTGGGCGGTGAAGGGGATGAACGTCGCTCCGATCGCCTCGACGTCGCGGCCGCGGAGCCCGTGCCGTTCCTTCGCGAGGATCACGATCGACCGTCCCTCGGGGGTCTCGTCGGCGAGGCTCGAAAGCTGCGCGGCCTCGGCAAGCTCCCGTTCGGTGACGCCCGACGGCGGGAGGAAGTTTGCCGCCTGCCGGTTTCCGAGCGTGATCGTGCCGGTCTTGTCGAGAAGGAGGACATCGACATCCCCGGCCGCCTCGACCGCTCGGCCACTCGTCGCCAGGACGTTCGCCCGCACCATCCGGTCGATCCCGGCGATGCCGATGGCCGGGAGGAGACCGCCGATCGTCGTCGGAGCGAGGCAAACGAAGAGTGCCGCAAGGACCGCCAGGCCGAGCGGCTCGCCTCGCCCGGCCGTCGCCACGGCATGCATCGAGAAGGGAAGGAGCGTCGCGGTGACGACGAGGAAGACGAGGGTCAGCCCAGCAAGGAGGATGTCGAGGGCGATCTCGTTGGGGGTTTTCTGCCGTTTTGCCCCCTCGACCATCGAGATCATCCGGTCGAGGAAGCTCTCCCCCGGATTGGCGGTGATCCGGATGACGAGCCAGTCGGAGAGCAGCCGCGTGCCGCCGGTGACCGTGTTGCGGTCGCCGCCGCTCTCGCGGATGACCGGCGCGCTCTCGCCGGTGATCGCGCTCTCATCGACGCTGGCGACGCCGTCGATCACCTCACCATCGCCCGGCACGATGTCGCCGGCCTCGATGAGGACATGGTCGCCGGCACGGAGCTGCGTCGAGGGGACGGCCTCGGTGGCCGCCTCACGGTGCGGCGCGGTGAGCCGCCTGGCGAGCGTATCGCTGCGGGTTTTCCGCAGGGCATCGGCCTGGGCCCGCCCCCGTCCCTCGGCCATCGCCTCGGCGAAGTTGGCAAACAGCACCGTCGCCCACAGCCCCACCGCCACCGCGGCGATGAACGCGGGGTGTTCGGCTCCCGGTTGCCCCGCGAGCCGGGCCATGGCCAGCGCCGTGATCAGTGCCGCTCCCACTTGAATCGTGAACATCACCGGGGAGCGGATCATCCGTCTCGGATCGAGCTTCACAAACGACTCGCCCGCCGCGCGGAGGATGGCGCCGGGATCGGCGAGGATGCCGGCGGCCTTCTCGTGGGTCATCGCGTCCCCTCCCCGGCTGCCATCGCTGGTTGGAGTGCTTCGGCGATCGGCCCGAGGGCCAGGGCCGGCACGAAGGAGAGGGCGCCGACGAGGATCACCGCGCCAGCTATGAGGAGCACGAACAACGGCGTGTGGGTGGGGAGGGTGCCGGGGCTCTCCGCCACCGTCCGCTTGGCGGCGAGCAGCCCGCCGATCGCTATGAGTGGCAGCATCGTCAGGAGGCGGCTGGCGAGCATCGCGGCTGCCAACGCCAGGGTCCAGAAGGCGCTCGTGGCCGAAAGCCCGCCGAAGGCAGAGCCGTTGTTGTTGCCGGCGCTCGAAAAGGCATAGAGGAGCTCTGAGAAGCCGTGAGGCCCGGGATTCGGAGCCGCGGCAGCCTCAGCCGGCAGCATGCAGGCCGCGGCGGTGCCGACGAGCGTCACGATCGGGGGCACGAGGAGGACGATCATCCCCATCTTCATTTCGCTGGCCTCGATCTTCTTGCCGAGATACTCGGGGCTGCGGCCGACCATCAGCCCGGCCACGAACACTGCCACGAGCGTGTAGGCGACGAGGCCGGCGAGCCCCGTGCCGACGCCGCCGAACACGACCTCGCCGAGCTGGATCATCCACATCGTCACCAGCCCGCCGAGGGGCGAGAAGCTGTCGTGCATGGCGTTCACCCCACCGCAACTGGTTGCCGTGGTGGCAACCGCGAAGAGTGCCGAGGAGGCCGGGCCGAAACGCACCTCCTTGCCCTCGAGCGATCCGCCGTCGTGCTCGGGTGAGGTTGCTTGGTCGATTGAAGGAACGGCGGCGGCCAACCAGGGATTGGGGGATGTCTCGAAGCGGACGATGAGCACCACGAAGGGGAGGAACAGCACCGCCATCGCTGCCAGCAGTGCGTACCCCTGACGCCTATCCCCGACCCAGCGGCCAAACGCGAGGCAACTCGCCATCGGGATCATGAGCATCGCCACGATCTCGAGGAGATTCGTCAGCGGTGTGGGGTTTTCAAACGGATGGGAGCCGTTGGCGTTGAAGTAGCCGCCGCCGTTGGTACCCAACTGCTTGATGGCGATCTGCGAAGCGACCGGCCCGAGGACGATCCGTCGCGTCGAAGGGGCCTCTCCACCGGCCGTGCTCGTGCCTTCAACGAGCGCCACGTCGATGCCGGTGTCGAACGATTGCACCACCCCTTGGCTGGCGAGGAGGATGCCGAGAAGGATCGCCAGCGGCAGGAGCAGGCCGACCGTGACGCGGACGAGATCGTGCCAGAAGGAGCCGACGGTGGCGCTGCCTCGCCGCACGAGCCCGCGGACAAGCACCGCCAAGACGCACAGCCCGCTGGCCGCCGAGAGGAAGTTCTGCACGGTGAGGCCGAGGGCCTGCGACAACGGCGAGAGCGTGGTCTCGCCGGAGTACGACTGCCAATTGGTGTTCGTGACGAAGCTGGCCGCCGTGTTGAGGGCGATCAGCCAGGGCACCGCGGGGAGGCGGTCCGGGTTCCAGGGGAGGAGGGGCTGGCAGCGAAGGAGGAAGAGGAGCAGACCGAAGCCGGCCGCGTGGAAGAGGAGGATCGCGATCGCGTATTCGGTGGCAGTCATCTCACGGACGGGCCAGACGCCGGCTGCTCGAAGCAGTGGGCTTTCGAGGCCGCGGAGCAACCGACTCCACGAGCCGTCGGTCTCCGGTTCGCAGTTCGCGTCCGAGTCTGATCCGATCCGAAAGATCGTCGCCAGCCAGGGCGCGACTGCGGCTGCCGCGAGGATTGCTGCGAGGAGGACGGCAGCCACCTCGAGAGTTGCGCTCGTCATCATGCAAACCACTCCGGGGCGAGCATCGCCACGATCAGATACGCCGCCAGGAGCATGGTGACGACGCCGGCGACAGCGAGCATGGAAGGCATCGGCAAGGGACTTCTGGAAGGTGGGCTGGGGACGCACGAATGGCGGTCGTCCGCCGCTGGGACGACCGGAAACGACCGGGAGTATATAGTTGACCGATGCCGCCGAGCAGCCGATGCCGAGAGCCTGCCGCGGAACCCAACGAGAGACGCCTTGACCATGGTGAAGATCACGACAACCTACGAAGGCGGGCTGCGATGCCGCGCCACCCACGGTCCCTCGGGCACCATGCTGGTCACCGACGCGCCGGTCGACAACCACGGCCGCGGTGAAAGCTTCTCCCCCACCGACCTCGTGGCCACCGCCCTGGGGGCCTGCATGATGACGATCATGGGGATCGCCGCCGACCGGCACGCGATCGATCTCAAGGGGATGACGGTGGAGACGACGAAGGAGATGACTTCGGCCCCGCCGCGTCGGATCGCGTCGCTCCGCACCACGCTCACGATCCCGCTCCCGCCCGATCACCCCCACCGCCAGCTCCTCGAGCAGGCGGCGCACACCTGCCCGGTGCACAAGAGCATCCACCCGGAGATCGCGGCGCCGATCGAGTTTGTCTGGACGGGGTGATCTGCCCTGCCTTTGTCCGTGGCAGAGATTCCTGTCGCACCCGGTGACCCATGGCCGACCTGTTTTCCGCTGCGAGAGCTGCCAATGTTGCCCGCGCCGCGCCGCTGGCAGCCCGGATGCGGCCGCGCCGGCTCGCCGACTACGTGGGGCAAGAGCATGTCATCGGCCCCGGTCGACTCCTCCGCCGGCTCATCGAAGCGGACCGGATCGGATCGGTGATCCTCCATGGTCCGCCGGGGGTGGGGAAGACGACCCTCGCCGAGATCATCGCCCGCGAGACGCGGCGCCGCTTCATCGAGCTCTCCGCCACGGCTTCGGGGGTGAAGGAGGTTCGCGAGGTGCTCGACGCAGCCCGTCGCCGGCTCGAGGACGACGGCCAGCGGACGTGCCTGTTCGTCGATGAGATTCACCGCTTCAACAAGGCCCAGCAGGATGTTCTCCTCCCCGATGTCGAGCAGGGGACGATCGCCCTGATCGGCGCCACGACCCAGAATCCGTCGTTCGCGCTCACCAGCGCCCTCGTCAGCCGCAGTCGCCTGTTCGCCCTCGAGCCCCTTGCCGCTGCCGACGTCGCCGCGGTTCTCCGCCGGGCCGTGACCGACCGTGAGCACGGGCTCGGTGCGGAGGAGATCTCGATCGACGATGCCGCCGTCGCGTTCCTCGTCGAATCGTCCGACGGTGATGCCCGTCGGGCGCTGGGGGCGCTCGAGATCGGCGTCCTCTCCGAGACGCGCCGCCCGCTCGTCTTCACTCTCGACCTCGCCCGCGAGAGCGTGCAGCGCAAGGCACTGGTCTACGATGCCGGCGACACGCACTACGACTGCGCCAGCGCCCTCATCAAGAGCATTCGCGGCAGCGATCCAGATGCCGGCCTCTATTGGCTCGCGCGGATGCTCGAGGGGGGGGAGGACGTGCGCTTCCTCGCCCGCCGCCTCGTAATCCTTGCCAGCGAGGATGTCGGCAATGCCGACCCTCGGAGCTTGCTGGTGGCCGTGGCGGCAATGCAGGCGACCGAGTTTGTTGGGCTGCCAGAGTGCCAACTCCCGCTCTCGCAGGCCGTCACCTATCTGGCGCTGGCCCCCAAGAGCAACGCCTGCACGACGGCGATCGCAGCAGCCCGACAGGATGTCCGCGATCGCGGCGTGATCCCCGTCCCCCGTCATCTTCAAGACCGTCATTCGGCCGCGGCGAAGGCCTTCGGCCGTGGCGAGGGATACCGCTATGCCCACGACCATCCCGACGGCATCGCCGCCCAGGATTATCTCGGGGTCGAGAAACGCTATTACGAGCCGACCGACCGCGGGGAGGAACGCGATCTCGCCCTCCGGCTCGAGGAGATCCGCCGCCGTCTCGCGGGCGGGTGACGCCTGTCGCTTGCGATGTGAGCGGTGGCGATCGACCGACATGGGTGGGATGCCGCCGTTTCCCGGTTTCCCTGTGCCGCCGCCGGATGGGGCAGTACCATTGGGGGCCGAAGGGCACTGTGTCTGGTGCCGGGGTGGTGGGAGCGGGGTGGATCGTGACGAACGACTCAGCGTCGATGAAGAGAGAGTCTGCGGATTCGCCCGCGGCCGCGCTCAAGGAGTCGGCCGGCAGCGCCGTGGTGCCCACAGACGCCGGCAGTGTTGGGGCCCTGCAAGGCAGCGTCCGGAACGCCACCCTCGGCTTGGCCGCCTACACCCTCGTCGCCCTCGGGTGGATCGGTTGGTCGCTGCGGCGCGGACGCCTCTCCGATGCGGTACTGCTGCTGGTGGCGATGGCCGTGACGCTGCCGCCGATCCTCAGCTACCGGAGGCAACTGCGTAAGCGTCTCCGGGTTATCGCCGGCGGTGCAGCTGCCAGTGGCTCGGGTGCTTCAGGCGAGCCCAGCAGAGATGTGGCCACCGACGCGAGCATCGCCGATGCCGCGGTAGGACAAGCCTCAACGCCTCCGTCGGAAGCCTGAGCACCGCCATGCCGATCGACCGATCCGATCGACCGTCGCGCCGTCCCGACGATGAGCGCGGCACGATCGCTGCCAGCGGCTCGTTCGACTCGGTGGCCTGGGTGCTCCTCGATTGGGCTGCGAGCGCCTTCTCGACGATCTCGATCACACTCCTGGTCGCCTACATCGAGAAGGTGGTCTTCACCGGTGATCCGTGGGGGGTGCCGGGCGGGGTGGTGTGGGCCTGGACGCTGGCAGCGGCGATGCTCGTCACGGCGCTTTCGGCACCATGGGTGGCGGCCTGGGCCGATCGAACGCACAGCCACCGCCGGGCGTTGATGGCCAGCATCGTCGCCGGGTGTGCCGCCGCGTTTCTCCTGGCGGCCCTCGCTCCGACGGCGCGGGTGCCGATCGTTCTGGCCGTCGTCGTGGCCGCGGTCGGTTTTGACTTCGCGGCGATCTTCACCGGAAGCCTCCTGCCACGGATCGCCCGCGGCGCCCAGGCCGACCGTCTCTCGGCAATCGGCTACGCCGCCGGATACGCGGGGGGAGCGGTGGCGTTGATCCTCGCCACGCGGGTGTTCGCGGCCCGGGCGTCACTCGGCCTCAGCGACTCGGGCGCGCTCCGCTCGGCGTTCGCGATCATGGGGGGATGGTGGATCCTGTTCTCGATTCCGGCCTTCTGGGCCCGTTTCGGTGACGGCCACTCAAGCGTCCACGCCGCGACATCGTCCGGCGAGCTCCTCGGCTTCGCGCGGGCCCTTTTTCGTGGGGACGCCGGCTTCGGTCGCCTCGGCAGCGTCCTCGGCGGCGCGATGCTCATCCTCGGTGCGATGCAGACGGCGATCAGCCAATTCTCCTCGGTCGCCCTCGAGGAGTTTCATCTCGATCCGCCGGCGCTCGTCGGTCTGGTGCTCCTCGTCCAGTTGGTCGCCCTCCCCGGCGCGCTCGCCGTCGGCTGGTTGTCGACCCGTTTCGGCCGCTGGCCGATGCTGTCGCTCTCTCTTGTCGGCTGGGGAATCGTGCTCGGCTCGGCGGGGTTCGTGACGACCCGTTCGCAGCTCACGGCGATGGCGGTCCTCTTGGCGCTCGTCCTCGGCGGAGCGGCGAGCGTGATCCGTGCGGCGGTGGCGGTGCTCGCGCCGGCCGGTCGTTATGGCGCCACGTTCGGCCTTCTCAACGTCGGTTCGAAGCTTGCCGGTTTCGTCGCCAGCCTCGTGTTCGGCGGCGTCTATGTGCTCACGGGGCATCCCCGGGCAGGGCTCGTCGCCCTCCTTGGCCAGCTCCTCGTTGGCTGGTGGCTCCTGTCGCGGGCCGGCGCCGGGGCACTTGAAGCCGGAGGCGAAGCGGGGGGGAAAGGCTGATGCGCTGTGTGATTCAGAGAGTGGGAAGGGCGGAAGTGATGGTCGACGGCCGAAGTGTCGGCCGGATAGGGCGGGGGCTACTGGTGCTTGTCGGAGTGGAGCAGGGGGATGAGGCCGGCGATGCCGACTGGAGTGCGGAGAAGGTCGCGCGGATGCGGATCTTCGCCGACGACGACGGGAAGATGAACCGCAGTGTCGTCGACATCGACGGCGGGCTGCTGGCGGTCAGTCAGTTCACGCTCCACGCGAGCACGCAGAAGGGCAACCGACCGAGTTTTCTCCGCGCGGCAAGGCCGGAGGAGGCGGTGCCGCTCTACGAGCGCTTCCTCTCCAGCCTCGAACACGAGGCCGCCCGGCCGGTGGCTCGCGGCGTGTTTGCCGCCGACATGGAGGTGAGCCTCGTCAACGACGGACCGGTGACGATCCTCCTCGACTCCCGCCGGCGCGAGTGAGCCCGCCTGCGGATTCGCCGCAGAAAACAGGCCATGGCCGGGGGGCAGTGGACCGGCGGGGTTTTCTGTTAGAATGTCTCACCCGACGGATATCGCGGTGGCTATAGCTCAGTTGGTTAGAGCAATAGATTGTGATTCTAGGGGTCGCGGGTTCGAGTCCCGTTAGCCACCCTTCTGTTTTCCCGGCCAAGGACTGTTCATCCAGCAACCGCTGTCGCGTGGAGCATCCAGGCCGCCAGAATTGCCCGCGCCGTCCAGGCGGCGGTGCGGATCCTGGTGGAACGCACGAGCCGGTTGACTGTCTCCGCGGGAGCGTCTCCGCGGCGCAGCGACTCGTGAAGGGGCACCTGCACCAGCGCCGTCGAGAGAACGACGATCGCCACCAGAGAGAGACCTGCAATCGCAGCGCCACGACCGACGGCGGCCGGGGGATAGAACGCCAGCCACGTTGCTGTCGCAGCCTCGACGACCATCGGAACGAGGACGATGGGGCGGGTGCGTCGGAGATTCTCGTCGTGATAGTCACGTGCCACGGAACGGGACATGCCGGCAACCTCCGCTGCCTTGCTGCCGCTCGACGGCAGGAGGGCAAACAGCGGATAGTGGACGATTTGGACGAACCAGGCGATCGCGGCCATGGTTGTGCTCGCCATGATCTGGGCGATCAGAACCCACAGCGTCGTCATCGTGCCGCGGCCTCGGAAGGTGAACCGACCGTGTCCGGGGATCCCCGCTCTGTTCCGCGGGCCGACTGGCTGTGGTGACACCGCCAGGCATGAGCCAGCATGAGCGCAAAGGGGACCCACCAGATGAGATCGTTGGTGGGGATCGTGATCCCGAACCCGGGTGGCACTTCTCCACGGACGACACCGTCGACATAGCCAATCGGTCCGAACACCTTGCCGAGGAAGCCGACTAGGACAATCGGCCAGTGCCGCACCGGATCAGATGAGGCGGCGAGATAGCCGATGCCGTATACGCCAACGATCATTCCGACACACTGCCAGATGAAGGGATAGTTGGGAGGATCCATGGAAGCTAGGTCGAACAGCCACATCGGCCGGAGCACGGTGAGCGCGCCCCAGAGGAGATTGTAGATGCCGGCGGCGATGAGGCATGACCTCATCCACGAGGGCGTGGCAGTGACTGGGGACGAGGGCATGGCGTTGACTTCGCTGGGGGTTCGAGCGGGGGCACTTCCCAACGAAACCGTGGGATGACCGCCGTTGTAACGGTCGGCGGGGGCTGCGCTTGACGGATGCGTTGGCGGGCCCGTATCTACCACTCCATGATCGGGCATCCACCCCGTTCAGCTCGTTTTTTTCCACCCCCTTCCCGTCCCGCCCGAGGCTTCCAACCGATGGTCGACTTCCTTGGTATCGGTGTTCAGAAGGGGGGAACGACCTGGCTCTACCACCAGCTCTCCCGCCACCCGCAGATCGCCTTCCCCGGTGGGAAGGAGGTCCACTTCTGGGACCGGGCCGATGCCCGGCTCGTCGATCAGTGGCTCAAGCTTCTCGAGCCCCCCGCACGGACCAATGCCGCCGGCCAGCCGATCCGCTCCGGTGAGATCACCCCCGCCTATGCCTCACTCCCCACCGAATCGATCCGCGCGCTCAAGGCCGCCTGCCCCGACGTCCGGCTGTTCATCACCTTCCGCAATCCGCTGGAGCGCGCCTGGTCGGCGGCGCTGATGGCGCTGGTGCGCGCCCAGATGCTCGACGCCGAGGTGTCGGATCAATGGTTTATCGATCATTTCCAGTCGGCCGGATCCCGCCGCGCCGGTGATTATTCGGCGATCATGGAACGCTGGCTTGCCGTCTTTCCCGAGGAGCAACTCCTTCCGCTCATCCGCGACGACATCGAAGCCTGTCCGGTCGGCACGCTCGAGGCTCTCGCTGACCATCTCGCCATCGATGCCAACGGCTTCGCCGGCTTCACTGCCACCGAGCTCGCCGAGCGCGTCGTGCCGATTCTCACCGCCGACCAAGCCTATAAAAAGCAGCAGGATCTCCCCCCGAGGCCTTCGCTCGTGCCGGTGCTCAAGGAGATGTATGCCCCCGAGGTGGCTCGGATCGCCAAGCTCCTCGGCCGCGACCTGAAGCGCTGGGTGGACGGCTTCGGCACCCCCGCCGCCCATCGGGCGCAGGCCCGCCACGAGATCCGCATCGGTCTCCATGGCGCCATGGCGGTCGACAAATGGCTCGCCGAAGGGGGCGCTCCCGCCCCGCCACCGGCCCCGCCATCCTCGGAGGAAGGCCCCGGAGCCCCACGCGGATGACGCCCCCCGGGCTTTCGGTGATCGTGGTTTTCCGCGACATGGCCCGCGAGGCGCCGCGGACGCTCTTCACCCTCTCGGAGGCCTATCAGCGCGGGGTCGATCCCAGTGCGTACGAGGTGATCGCCGTCGACGCCGGCTCGGCGGTGCCTCTCGACGCGGCGATCGTCGCGGCGCTCGTTAACGCCGGAGGCCCGCGATTCACGCTGCTGCGCACGCCGCCATCCCCATCCCCCAGTGCGGCGATCAACGAGGCTGTCCGCCGCTCGACAGGCGCCGCGGTGATGGTGTGCATCGACGGCGCCCGGATGCTGACGCCCGGCGTGGTGCGATTCACGCTCGATGCCTTCCAGGCCTGGAAAGATCCGTTGGTCGCCACGCTCGCCTGGCACCTCGGCCCCAAGATTCAAAACGAGTCGATGCTCGAGGGCTACGATCAGGCAGTCGAGGACCGGCTCCTCGGATCGGTGGATTGGCGGGCCGATGGCTATGAGTTGTTCCGGATTGCCGCCTTCGCCGGCTCGAGCCGGCGCGGATGGTTTCTCCCCCTTTCCGAGAGTAACGGCGTGGCCGTCCGACGGGAGACGTTCGATTGGCTCGGGGGCTTCGATGAAGGCTTTCAGACCGCCGGCGGGGGGCTGGTGAATCTCGACTTTCATCGCCGGGCCTGCGCGCGAGCCACGGAGGTTGTCCATCTCCTCGGCGAGGGAACGTTTCACCAGTTCCATGGCGGGGTGGCGACGAATGTTCCTGCGGCCCGCCATCCCTTCCCGATCTTCCACGAGGAATACGGGCGCCTTCGGGGCGAACCGTTCGCCCCACCGACGGCGCTGCCGTTGCTCATCGGCGGGATGCCGCCGCAGGCCCTGCCGTTCCTCGAGCGGTCGCTCGCCGAGCTCCGTGCAGCAAGCGGCGCGTGAGGCGACGCAGGGAATTGCATCATGGATCGACGCGCCTACCTCGTCCTCGGCATGCATCGCAGCGGCACTTCGGCGCTGACGAGGATCATCGGGCATCTCGGCGCCAGTCTCCCCCTCGACCCGATGCCCGAGACGGCCGACAATCCGTGCGGCTACTGGGAATCTCGATCGATCGCTCGCTTCAACAACCGGCTCCTCGAGTCGGCCGGGACTCGCTGGAACGATGATGCCCCGCTGCCGGACGCATGGTTTGCCGATCCGGCGCGGATGGCCGACGAGGACGAAGCGGCGACGCTCCTCGCCGCGGCCTTCGGCGACGCAAAGCTCTTGGTCCTCAAGGATCCACGCGTCTGCCGCCTCCTCCCGTTGTGGCGCAACGTTCTGGCCCGCGGGGAGATCGAGCCGACTGTTGTGCTGGCGCTGCGCGATCCCCTGGAGGTGGCCTGCTCGCTCCAGGCACGCCTCGGGGATGCGTCGTTCCGGCCGGCTGCAGTGGCCGCCGTCGAACGCGGTCTCCTTCTCTGGCTGCGCTACGTCCTCGACGCCGAGGCCCGGTCGCGCGACATGCCCCGCACCGTGATCGACTATTCCGCGCTCGTCGCCGATTGGCGGACGGCGGTGCGCGGGGTCGTCGACCTCGTGCCGTTGCCGACGATCACGTTCGAGGCGGCCACCGCAATCGACGGCTTCCTCTCGCCGGGGCTGCGCCGGCAGCGTGGCCCGGCCCCGGACGCGAGCGGCGCGACGGGCGGGATGACAAGCGTGGAGGCTCTCCGGCGCGTCAGCGAGGAGGTGGCACGGGCTGTGGGCACCGGTGTCGAACAGGCCGCGGCGCAGCGCCGGCTCGACGCCTTGGCCCGCTCCTTCGATCGACTTTCCACGGCCTACGCGCCCTTCCGGCAGGGGCCCGCGGCGACCACCTCCAGCGATCCCTGGGCCGAGAAAATCCTCGCGGAGCTCGCCGGCTTGCCGCCGGTCGGTCCGGCGCCGCCGCCGGGTCACCAGGTCCTCTTCCTCTCGGGGGCCCCGCGGAGTGCGGGTCATGTCTACCGGGTCGAGCATGCCGTCGCCGCACTCACTGCCGAGGGATGGCAGGCGTCCTGGTTGCCGATCGACGACGCAGGCGTGCCTGCAGCCGTCGCGGAGGCCGATCTCGTCACGGTCTTCCGGGCCAAGTGGGGGGAGTCGTTCGCCGCCGTGCGCGACCGCTGCCGGGCCCGTGGGATCCCCTTCGTCCACGACATCGACGATCTCGTCTTTGATCCGGCCGCGATCGCTTCCGGTCAGATCGCCTTCATCGACCGGCTGCCAGCGGACCACCGGCAACGCTGGCTCGCCGACGTGGTGCTCCACCGCCAGGCCCTCGCCGAGAGCGATGCAGTGGTCGTGACGACGCCGGGCCTGGCCATGGCCGCGGCGGCGGTCGTGCCTCGTGTCCATGTCCTTCCCAACGGGCTCTCTGCAGCGATGCTCGCCGCGGCTGACGAGGCCCGCTCGGGGCCGAAGCCCTCAACGCTCGATGGGAGGCTCCGCGTCGGTTTCGCCAGTGGCACCCCGACGCACCACCGTGACTTTGCCACGATCGCTCCGGTGTTGGCCAAGCTCCTCGACGGGCGGGCCGACGTTGCTCTGGTGATTGTCGGCCATCTCGATCTCGCCGCCGTCCCCGAACTCGTTCCCCACGCGGCACGAATCGAAGTCCGCCCGGCGGTGTCGCTCCTCGGTCTCCACGCCGAGGTCGCCCGGTTCGACGTCAATCTGGCGCCGCTCGAGACAGGCAACCAGTTCTGCGCGGCGAAGAGCCCGATCCGTTGCACGACGGCGGCGCTGGTCGCCGTGCCGAGCGTCGTCGCGGCGACTGAGCCCCTGGAGGCTGCCGTCATCGCCGGGGAGACCGGCCTGATCGCCCGCTCAGCGGAGGATTGGATGGCGATGATCACCCGGCTCCTCGACGATCCCGCATGCCGCACGGGCATGGGAGAGGCGGCCAGGATCGACGTCATCGCCCGCTTTGGCCCCGACGCGATCCGCGACCGGGCGGGGAGGGTGTATACCGCGATCGTAGCCGGCCACGGCGCTCGCGTTGAGGGCCTCCGTTGACGTTGCCGCCCGTGCCCGGGGAGGCCTCAGGCGGCGCGGCGCGACGGTGGCGCGCCCCGCAGTGGCTGCAGGGCGGGCTTTTGCCCGGGCCGGAAGAGGGTCAGCTCGAGAATCTTTGCCAGGCTTGCCTGGCTTCCCACGACGGATGATCCGTCTGGGAGGGTGATCCGGAGGGCAGCGGCTGGGCGGGCTGCTTTTTGGGTGGCCATGCGGTCTCCTTCACGGGGTGCGTGCTCGAGGTGCTGGGCCGATGGAGCGGGGCGGTGACTGCGGCCGACGGTCCTGTTGCCGATGGGAGATATCGGCAACCGGGGGTGTTGGGGAAGAACCCGATTCCGCCGCCTGGAACAGTTTTTCCAAGCCCAACGGATGGGAGGCCTCCTCCGGGCAACGGCTCCTCATCCGAAGTACTCTTCCCTGACAGGACATCATCGTTGGAGGGGGCCACGGGCCTCGGAATGGCATGCGCACGACGAGCCGGTTGGGGAATGCGGTGATCGCCGCCCTCGGGGGGCTGTTGGTGTTCCTCCTCGGGATCGGCGGGATCACGACGCTCATGCTCTCCAACGAGCGTGCCATGCTTGCGGCGCAGGAACGGCGCTTCCGCTCCTATCTTCTCGCCGACGAATTGCGGCAGAGCTCCGACGATCTCACCCGCCTCGCGAGGACGTACGTCGTCACCGGTGATCCACGATTCCGGGCGCAGTACGAGGGGGTTCTCGAGATCCGCAACGGCGCCAGGCCGCGGCCGGTCTCGCCGGAGCGGATCTACTGGGACTTCATCGCCGTTGATGACGTGAAGCCGAGGCCTGACGGCGCAGCCGCGCCCCTCCAGGATCTGATGAGGGCGGAGGGCTTCACGACGAATGAGTTCGATCTCCTCCGGGAATCGCAGGCCAATTCCGATGGGCTTGTGGCGCTGGAAACCGAAGCGATGAACGCAGTCGCGGCTGCGGCCACGAGGGAGCCCGCGGCCAGCGGGGAGATTGCTCCGGTGGAGAAAGCCCCCGTGATGCCCGCCCTGCGGATGCACGGTGCTGACTATCATCGGGAGAAGGCACGAATCATGGCTCCGATCGACCGCTTCTTCGGAATGGTCGAGCAGCGCACTGCCGATGACGTTCAAAAACATATCGACCGTTCCCGCACGCTCGTCCGATTCCTCCTCGGCCTCATCGGGCTGGCGGTGGCCTCGCTCCTCGCGATGGGCGCGGCGATTTTCCGGACCGTGATCGGCCCGGTGAACGGGGCGGCCGGGGTGCTTGCCGTCGCCAGCAGTGATCTCGAAGGGGTCTCGACGCAGCTCGCCTCCGCCAGCCACGAGCTTGCCAATCGGTCGAGCGAGCAGGCCGCGGCACTCGAGGAAACCGCTACGGCCACCAACAACGTCGCCGCCCTTACCCGGGAGACTGCCGCCGGGGCCAGGCGGGCCGACCAACTGGCCGTCGAGGCCCGCGCGGCAGTCGCCGAAGCGGGAGGAGCGATTGACGCGCTCTCCTCGTCGATCACCGCCATCGCCACGACGGCTCTGTCGACCTCGAAGATCGTGAAGTCGATCGACGAGATCGCGTTCCAGACGAACCTTCTCGCCCTCAACGCGGCCGTCGAGGCGGCACGGGCCGGCAGCGCCGGGGAGGGGTTCGCGGTCGTATCGACCGAGGTGAGGAATCTGGCGATGCGGGCCGCTGCGGCCGCACGCGATACCGCCGAGCGGATCGAGGAGGTCATCGCCTCGGTGCGCGAGGGGGAGCGTCTTGCCGGGAGGACGCGAAGCTGCTCGACCCTGGCGGCCGAAAAGGTCGGCCACATTGCCAACGAAGTCGGGCGGATCGTCATCGCAGCTGAGGAGCAGGCCCTGGCCATCGAGCAGGTCAACGGGAAAGTCATGGAGATGGAGCGGGTCGTGCAGGAGAACGCCGCTGGCGCGGAGCGTTCAGCGGAGGCAGCCGAGGAGGTCAGGCTCCGGGCGGATGATGTCCAGGGCTCGGTGGAGGGGCTTGTCAGACTCGTCGGCACCGGCACGGAGAGATGATCCTCACTCGAAAGACTTTTGTGGCCGCGGGCTTCGGGGCCGGGCGCTGTTGGCCAGTTGCGACCGGCGCCGCGGCGCGGCTATCCTTTCAAACGACCGGGGGGCGGCAGTGTCGTGTCGTCAGTCGGTCGCGCCCCTTTCCGACCGGCAGGTTTGCGAATCCCGCTACCGCTGGCCACGTGCCGCCCCCAATTCCCTGGAGTGACTTCCATGCCCCGCCGTCGTTCGCCCCGTCTCGCTCCCTCCCGCCGTGAGTTCCTCGCAGCCTCCGCGGCCACCGCCGCCGTGTCGGCTGGGTATTTCGTCGCCCCCGAGGTTCGGGCGCAGGGCACAAAGGGGGCCAATGAGGAGATCCGCTTCGCGTGTGTCGGCGTCGGCGGCAAGGGGCAGAGCGACTCGGCTGACGCCGGCCGTTCGGGCAAGGTCGTCGCGGTTGCCGACGTCGATTCCAACCAGCTCAAGCGTGCCGAGGGTGCCTTCGAGGGAACGAAGACCTACTCTGACTTCCGCAAGATGCTCGAGGAGATGCGGAAGGAGATCGACGCCGTCACCGTCAGCACGCCCGACCACACCCATGTCATGGCCGCCGTGACGGCGATGAATCTCGGCAAGGCCTGCTTCTGCCAGAAGCCACTCACGAAGTCGATCGCCGAAGCCCGACTGATGGGCGAGATCGCCCGCAGCCAGAAGGTGGCGACGCAGATGGGCAACCAGGGGACGGCCTCCAACTCGCTCCGCCAGACGGCGGCCTTCATCAAGGGGGGCAACCTCGGGCGCGTCAAGGAACTCCACGTCTGGACCAACCGGCCAGTGTGGCCGCAGGGGGGCGGTCGTCCCGCCGAGGCTCCGGTCCCCGAAAACCTCAACTGGGACGTGTGGCTCGG